>JAXDMI010001042.1:0-4385 GCA_034666145.1 Myxococcales bacterium
ATGGATCACCTCGATCTGAAGGACATCGCCGACAAGGTGGAGGTCGCAGGTCCGGGGTTCATCAACGTGACGCTCTCGGCCGACTTCCTGGGTCGCGCGGCGACGGACGTGGCTCGCGACCCCCGCGCCGGGGTGGTGCCGTCGGCGGCCCCCGAGACCGTGGTGGTCGACTACTCGGCGCCGAACGTCGCCAAGGAGATGCACGTCGGCCACGTCCGCAGCACGGTCATCGGCGACAGCCTCGCGCGCGTCCTCGAGACGCTCGGCCATCGCGTGCTGCGCCAGAATCACGTCGGCGACTGGGGCACGCCGTTCGGGATGCTCATCGAGCACCTGCTCGATCTCGGGGAGGAGGCCGCGCTCGCGACGTCCATCACCGATCTCGATGCATTCTACAAGCAAGCCCGCGAGAAGTTCGACGGCGACCCGACCTTCGCGGAGCGATCGCGGCAGCGCGTCGTGCTCCTCCAGGGCGGCGACGAACAGACGCTGACGTTGTGGAAGCGCTTCACCGACGCCTCGAAACGGTACTTCCTCGGGGTCTACGAGAAGCTCGGCGTGAAGCTGAAGGAAGAGCACGTCCGCGGCGAGAGCTTCTACAACCCGCAGCTCGCGGGGATCGTCACCGAGCTCGAGGCGAAGGGCCTCACCGAGGTGAGCGACGGCGCCGTGTGCGTGTTCCCCGAGGGCTTCACGAACAAGGAAGGCGCGCGGCTGCCGCTCATCGTTCGCAAGCAGGACGGCGGCTACGGCTACGCGGCCACCGACCTCGCCGCGATCCGCTCGCGCACGCAAGACCTCCATGCGACGCGCCTCCTCTACGTGGTGGGCTCGCCGCAGCAGCAACACTTCGCGATGGTGTTCGCAGTGGCAAAGGCGGCCGGCTGGCTGAAGGAGCCCGCGCGCGCCGAGCACGTGGCGTTCGGCTCGATCCTCGGTCCCGACAAGAAGATGTTCAAGACGCGCGCGGGCGGCACCGTGAAGCTCGTCGAGCTGCTCGACGAAGCAGTGCAGCGCGCCGCGACGGCGGTGGCGGAGAAGAACCCGGAGCTCGACGAAGCGACGCGCGCTGACGTCGCGCGGAAGATCGGCGTCGGCGCGCTCAAGTACGCGGACCTCTCGAGCGATCGCATCAAGGACTACATCTTCGATTGGGATCGCATGCTCGCCTTCGAGGGCAACACCGCGGCGTATCTCCAGTACGTGCATGCCCGTGTGCGCTCGATCTTCCGTCGCGCGGACGCCGCGGACGTGGAAGCCTCGGCGAGCGTCGACCTCGTGCTCCGGGAGCCCGCAGAGCGCGCGCTGGCCCTCGAGCTGCTCGGTCTCGGCGCAGCGGTGGCGTCGGTCGGCGACACGCTCCAGCCGCATCGCCTCTGCACGTATCTCTTCGGCGTGGCGACGCGCTTCAACACGTTCTTCGATCAGTGCTCCGTGCTGAAGGCGGAGGACGTCGCGACGCGTCGCTCGCGTCTCCTCCTGTCGTCGCTCACCGCGCGCGTGCTCGCAGCGGGGCTCGTTCTCCTAGGAATCGAGGCGCCCGAGCGCATGTGATCGACGCCTGCGCGCGGCGAGCCGGGCTGCCGCGAGCGCGAGCCCGAGCCCGAGCCCGATGAACGTCCACGGCGGCGACGGGGCCGAGCCGCGCGGGCTCGTCGCACAGGAGCTCCCTCCGCCGGCGACGTCTCCATCCGCACCCGCGGACGGAGCGTTCGCGGGCGGCGGCGCCTGCGGAGCAGGATCATCGCCGTGGATCGGGATGGTCACCGTCGTCGCTTCGAAGGTCTCCACGGTCGACGCCAGATCCGCGCAGCTCACGTAGCGATAGCTCCAGAGCGGCTTCAGCGACACAGGGCTCGTCGTTGCCACGTCGAGATCGACCTCGATCGCAATGGTGCGAGTCACGCCCATCGCGACGCTGCCGACGGCGATGCCTGTCGAGAGAGCGCTCGGCGCGATCGTCTGCTGGCTCGCATTGGCCGGCGCACCGTCGATCGAGAACGACACGAGGCTCGCGCCGGCGGGCAGATCGAGCGAGAAGCGCACGCCGTCCGCGGTCGCGGTGCCCTCGTTCGCGAGGCTCGCCGTGATCATGACGCGGCCACCGGGGCTCACGAAGGGAGGCGACACCGTGGCGACCGAGCTCGCGAGCGAGAAGCGCGGCGCGTTCACGTCGACCGCGATGCCCGCGACGAGCGGGAGGAACGAGTCGCCCGTCGTCGCCGCACGCACGACGAGCGTTCGCTGGCCAAGCGCGAGCTGTCCGACGTCCGAGCTCAGGCTCACGTTCGTGACGTCCCAGCCCTGGCGACCGCCGTACGTGTTCGTTCCCGCAAGGGCATCGTGGTTCGCGTTGCCGAACGTGCCCGACGTATCGAGCGCACCGGTCGCGTCGTTGATCTGCGAGGCGAAGAAGTTGCTCGCGGGGTTGTTGGGCCCCGAGAGGCCGACGAACGATCCCATCGGATCGGCGGCGGCGCGCAGCGTGTCTCCATCGTGATTGGCGTCACCGCCGAGCGCGGCGACGGCGACGCTGCCGTGCACGCTGCCGCTCCGTGGCGCGCAGAAATCCGCGACGGAGTAGTCGACGGTCACGTTCGCGTCGACCATCTGGTCGCCGTTGCCCACGAGGATCGAGAGCTCGCGGATCGGATCGCCTTCGTGGCGATACGCAATCATGAGCGCCCACCCCGCCGCATCGAGCGCGTTGATGCCGGTGGCCTGCGTCGCGGGCACGCCCGTCACCGCGTACAGGCCGCCGAGATGAGCCTGGACGAAGTCGGTCACGTCGGCCGATCGGCTGTAGTACTCGGCGTCGGTGGCGATGCCGCTCGCGAAGTAGTCGAGCGTGCTCTTCGTTCCCGGATCGGGCTTGGGTTGGATGGCGTCGTCGCCGTACGCGAGCTTCACCACCGGCAGGTCGAGGTACATCGTGACGTCCTCGCCGCCGTACTTGTAGCTGCCGCCCCATACGAGCTCGGCGTAGAGCACGCGCACGCCGGAGTCCGGGAGAACGAGCTTCGCGGTCGAGCCGTTCTTGGTCCAGTTGTCCGTCGTGCGAGGTCCCCACGGGTTCGCGGGATTGGGCGGCTTGGAGTCGAAGCTCGTCGGATCCAGTGACACGAAGGTGCCGATGGAGTCGGCGGTTCCCGGGCCGTTCTCG
Source organism: Myxococcales bacterium (assembly GCA_034666145.1). Taxonomy (GTDB): domain Bacteria; phylum Myxococcota_A; class Polyangia; order Polyangiales; family Polyangiaceae; genus Labilithrix. The sequence goes on from JAXDMI010001042.1 coordinate 3,164, forward strand.
CTCGGACCCTTCGCGAGGCCGAGCGTGTTTCCGATGGCCACGACGTTGCCCGGCTGCGTCGTCTCGAAGCGGAGCAGCTGAGCGTGCGACGTGACGGCGACCATCGACGCAACAACGCCCACCGCCGCAGCGACCGCGCGAACGCGGACGTCACGGCGATGGGCGAACGTACCGAACATCGTGAAAACGTAGCTCGGTTAGTTGCCGTTACCCGTTGCGGCGCCGACCTTTTCACCGGCAATGCCGGCGGGGTCGTTGCTGTTGGTGCTGACGTTCCCGCTGCGCTGACCGAGAGCGGTCGGCGCGAACGTCAGGTTGAACGAGCAGCTCTTGCCCGGCTGGATGACGGTGCCTGCAGTGCACTTGTTGCTGCTGCCGGCGACCACGAAGAAGTCGGCGGCCGGCGTCACGCGGACACCGAGCGGACCGATGCTGAGCGGCGTGTTGCCCGCGTTGGTGATGTTCACGCCCTTGGTGCTCGTGGTGCCGACCCTCTGGTTGCCGAAGGTCAACGACGAGTACGAGAGGATCGGCGCGTTGCACGTTCCGGTGAGCGCGATCGCGGTCGTTCCGGGTCCGGGGAAGGCCGTGTTGGCCGCGACGTTCAGAGAGGCCGTCCGCACGCCGCGCTGCTGCGGTGTGAAGGCGATCGTCGCCGTGCAGTTGCCTCCCGGCGCGACGGGACCAGCGGTGCACGTCGTGGCGGTGATGACGTATTCAGCAGCGTTCGCGCCGGTGACCGTCAGGCCACCCGCGGGGACGATGAGGTTGCCGTCACCGGTGTTGTTGATGGTGATGGTCTGCGAGACGGTGGTGTTGAAGAGGACACCGGCCGCGCCGCCGAACGCCGGGACGGCGGGCGGAACGACGGTCGGCTTGGTGCCCGTGCCCGCGAGCGCGACGGTCGCGAGCGTGTTGTTGCCGGTGGCATCGTAGATGTTGACGATGCCGCTGCGCGCGCCCGAGCCCTTCGGGTTGAACTGCGCGTTGAACGAGCAGGTCGCGCCGACCGGAATCACCGCCGCCGTGCAGAGGTCGTTGCTGACCGCGAAGTCGAACGGGTGCTGACCCACGACGGCGAGGTGATGGATCGTGAGCGGCGCGCCGCCCACGTTGGTGATGACGACGGGGCTCGCGTCGCTGCTCGTTCCCCAGAGGAACGACGGCGGCGAGAACGCGATGGCGAGCGGTGCAGGCGACGCGACGCCTGTCGCGGGGGTGA
>JAXDMI010001043.1:0-3419 GCA_034666145.1 Myxococcales bacterium
CCTCCTTGCCGCTCACGCCGGCAGCGGCGGCCTCGGCGTAGCGACGATCGGCGGTGGTGACGAGCACCTTCGTGAGCACACGCGCCGCCTCGTGGCCGCCCATGCGACCCAGCAGCTCGATGACGAACCGCGCCCGCTCGAAATCCGTGTGGAGTGCAAGCTTCTCGAGGCGCTTCGCCGTCTCCTCGGCCACCTTGAGGCTGCCGAGCGTGTGCAGCGCGGTATGCGCGAGCGTGCGGTCCGAAGACTCGGCCGCCTTCACGAGCGCGTCGATGACCTTCGCGCTGGGCTTGTCGGTCTGGAGCGCGAAGCGGAAGGCGATGATCGCCTCCTGGCGCACGCTGGGGTGCTGCTTCTCGTCGTTGGCGTACGCGAGCAGCGTGGGCACGGTCTTCTCGTCCTCGAGGTAGCCGAGGATCTTGATCGCGGCAGCGACGGCGCCGTGCGCGTTCTCCTTCTTCTTCTGCGTCTCGAGGAACTTCTCGGTCTCGGCGAGGTAGCTGCGCCGCTTGTGACCGTCGGCGTTCTTCACCTGCTGGCGAACCGCGAGCGCCGCGGCCTTCGCCGCTTCGCCGTTGCTCGAGGCGAGGCCCTTGATGAGCGCCGTGAACGCGTCCTTGCCGCCGAGCTCTGCGAGCGCGGCGTCGAGCGCGCGTCGCTCCTCGGGGTTCGCGGAAGCCATCTTCGCCTTGATGAGCGGCACCACCTCGTCACCGACGCTCGCGATGCAGCGCGTGGCGGCGCGGCGCACGTCGTCGGCGCCCGTCGAGAGGAGCGGGAAGATCGCGGGCAGCGCCTTCTTCGCGCCGACCCGCGCGAGCGCGTCGAGCGCATGGACCTGGAGCAGCGGAACGCCGCTCGCGAGCACCTCGCCGAGGCCCTCGACGACCCCCGGCCCCTTGGCCTTGAGCTCGCCCAGGACGATGGCGGCCGCGATCTGCTTCTCGATGGCCTCGCTCTTCAGGAGCTGGACGATCTTGACGACTTCGCTCATGTCTACTTGCCCTTCCCCACGCGAATGCGGCCTTGTTTTCCCCCTGCGCGGGCCACGGATCAAGCCCTCTGTCGTTGCGGCGGGCCTGGAAACGTCATTTTTCCCTGATTCGGGCTACCATGAGCGAGTGGGCGCGCCGCGTCGTTTCGTGGTGGGGTTTCTGGCTGTTTCCGCCGGAATCGTAGGGGCGCAATGCAGCGTCTACGACGAGTCGCTGCTCGCCCCGGCCCCGGTGGGCGTCACGCCGAAGAGCGGGCTCGGCTTCTGGTCGGGGGCGGGTGACCGCGGCTGTTTCAGCGCGCGCATGCCGACCGAGGCCGACCGTCCCGCGAAGGCCGGCGACCAGGTCCTGGCTCCCATCTACCTCGCCGTCCAGTCGACGCGTCTCGGCTCGCTCGCCGACGACGGGAAGCTCGACCCCAACGCCTGGATGGACATCGGCTTCGACATCGACGGCGTGTGCACCGGCGTCGACTCGTGCACCGGCGCCGACTCGCCGCCGTCGTGCAAGCCGACCGTCCCGCAGATCTCGGTCGACGGTCACGACTGTCGCGACAACACCTTCGGCCGCCTCGAATATGCCGCCGCGCTCGTCCCCGAGCTCTCCAAGAAGTACGGACTGAGCGACGACGCGTTCAACTGCGCGCTGTGCGTCGGCGACTACAACTACCTCTTCAAGATCTCGAACTACAACGGCGAGGCGAACGACGACAGCGTGCGCGTCGATCTCTATCCGTCGCCGGGCCTCGAGAAGCCGTTGCCCTGGGACTGCAAGGACCCGTCGTGGAAGGACCATCCGTGCTTCACGCCGGACGAGCAGTTCCAGGTGACGCCCGACTCGATGAACGCCCCCAAGCCGGGTCCCGATCTCTCCGACGCGAAGGTCTTCGATGACGCCGCGTACGTGCGCGACGGCTATCTCGTCGTGAAGTTCCCCGACAACACGCTCGTGTGGTTCCCCGGCTACAAGGCGCTCGTCGTCGCCTACCCGATCCTCATGCAGAAGGGCATCGTTGCCGGCAAGCTCACGAAGGACTCCGACGGCGTGTGGCGCATCACCGACGGCACCATCGGCGGACGCGTGAAGGGCGGCGACCTCGTCCACGGGTTCCGGCAGCTCGGGCTCTGCGAAGCCGACGTGAACTACTCGGTCATGGTCGACTTCATCAACAAGAACCTCGACGTCCTCGCCGACGGCCGCAACGATCCCGAGGCCACGTGCGACGCGATGAGCGCGGGTCTCGCGTTCAAGGCGCAGCAGATCATCGCCGGCAAAATCTCCACCGTCGACCCGCTGAAGGAATGCGTGCTCCGCGGCACCGCCGTGGACGACGCCGGCGCGGACTCCGGCAGCACCACCGACGCCGCGACCATCAAGGACGCGAGCGGCGGCTAGGTTCCTGAAGCCGGGAGCGACCGGCGCGCGACGATGCGCTCGACGGCTTGCGCGAGCATCTGCACGGCGAGCGGCTTCGGGAGGACGTCGCGGACGCCGAGCGCACCGAGCGTCGGACGCAGCGCCTGCCACTCGCGGCTGACGACGAGGATACTCGCGCCGGGTCCGCCGGAGCTCAGCCTCAGCGTGTGCACGAGCTCGGGTGTGGCGAGCTCGCTGCTCTCCTCGTCGATGAGGACGATGGCGGCGGGATCGTCCTGGAATGCGGCGACCAGCGCGCTCGCGGAGGTCACGTGCTGGACGACGGCACTGCGCGAAGCGCTTCCCACGACGCGCGTCGTGACCTTGGTGAGCTGGCGCGAGAGCGCCTCGTCGCGCGCGAGCACGAGGACGCGCTCGATCGGGGTGATGCCGCTCTGCATGCTCGCGGAGGGGGCGAGCGTGTCGCGTCTCTGCTGCGCGTCGCGTTTCTTCAGCGCGTTGGAGAGCTCCTCGACGAACGCGGTCGCGCTGTCGTGCCGCTCCTCGGGCAGCTTGGCGAGCGCGCGCGTGAACGCCGCGTCGAGCGGCGCGAGATCGGGGCGATGTGACGAGAGCAGCGGCGGCGGGCTCTTGAGATGCCCCTTGAGGATCGTGAAGACGTCGTTGCCTTCGAAGACCGCGTGCCCCGTGAAGAGCTCGTACGCCGTGCACGCGAGCGCATAGATGTCGGCGCGGAAGGTGACCTTGGTGCCATCGGGATCGGTGGCCTGCTCGGGCGCCATGTACGTCGGCGTGCCGGCGGTGATCGAGAACCGAGGGTTCGAGGCGCTGCGACGCCGAGCCAGGCCGAAGTCGATCAAGACGGGACGGCCCGTGGCCCACTCGATGACGATGTTGCTCGGCTTCACGTCGCGGTGGACCAGCTTGAGGTCGTGGACCGCGCCGAGCCCGCCCGCGATGGCGCGGAGGATGTCGACGCCGCGCGCGACGTCGACGGTGTCGCCGGCGTCGATGGCCGCCTCGAGGCTGCGTCCCTCGACGAACTCC
>JAXDMI010001044.1:0-6232 GCA_034666145.1 Myxococcales bacterium
CTCAAGACGTTCTGGGAGAACCACGATCCCACGCAGGGCATGCGTCAGGGCAACGATGCGGGCACGCAGTATCGCTCCGGCATCTATGTCTACGACGGCGAGCAGCGCGCCGCCGCGGAGGCTTCACGCGTGGCGTTCAACAAGGTGCTCGACGAGGCCGGCCACGGTCCGATCACCACGGAGATCGTCGACGCTCCGGAGTTCTTCTATGCCGAGGACTATCACCAGCAGTACCTCGCGAAGAACCCCGACGGCTACTGCGGCCTCGGTGGGCTCGGTGTGTCGTGCCCGATCGGTCTCGTGAACAGCTGACCGCCGGCTGAGCGGAGGCGCTCGACGCTCAACGCCCGAAGAGCTCGTCGATGGGCTCGCCGGGCCATCCGCGATCGCGGTCGTGACCGCGATCCGGATCGCTCGCGGGCGAGAGTCCGAGCACGGCCCGCATGGTGGGCGTGATGTCTGCGAGGTGGCGTTCCACCGGCGATGTCACGCGGCCGCGCGCTGCGATGCTGGGCCCGGCCGCGATGAGCCACACGCGAGCCGACTCGGGCGCCCATCCGCCGTGGCCCTTGAACTCGTCGGCGCGTCCGTGATCCGCGGTGATGAACACGTGGGTTGCGGCGCCGCGCGATCCCATGCGCGCGAGCGTGTCCTCGATGCGCCCGACGAACGCGTCGGCGTACGCAAGCGCGCGGAGGTAACCGCGGTAGTCGTCGTGATGTCCGTACTCGTCGGGCTCACCGAGACCGACGTAGAGCACGTCGGGGCGCTGCGTCTCGAGATGGCGGAGCGCGAGGTCCGCGGTGAGGCGATCGGGCCGAAAGTCACCGACGCCCGGCGCGGGGTCGATGCGCTCGTCGCCGCCGCGTCCCACCGAGACGAGGAAGGACCCCGGCCGTGAGCTGACGGCGCGGTCGAGCATCTCCCAGGAGCCGAACACCGCGACCGACGCACCCGCGGCATGCGCGTCATCGAGGATGGTCGGAATGCGAATGTGCGGGCACCCGTTGTTCTGACAGCCGATCGGCGCACGGCCCGTGAGGATCTCGGTGTATCCGGGCAGCGAGACGAAGTTCGGCCCGGTCGCGCGGATGACGCCGCGACCAGGGCTTCCGATGGCGGCGCCGCGCTCGCGCACGAGCCGATCGAGGCGCGGGACGAGCTCACGCGCAGGTCGCCGCGGCGCATGTGACAGCGCGGTGTCGCTGCCCTCGAAGATCTCCTGCCATCGCGCACCGTCGATGGTGATGAGCACGACCGGCGCAGCGACGCCGAGCGGCACCGGGGTCGTCGGCGACGCTGGCTCCACGTGCGCTGCAGGCGCTGGAAGCGCTGGTGCTTCCGCGGTTGGCACGGCGTGCTCGACGTGGCTCGCCGGTGCGCAGCTGGAGCCGACCACGACCGCGCTGATGAGCGCTGCTCGCATCCACTCTGTGCTCATGCTTGCACAATGCACGTGCTCGGTGACGGTCTCGCGAAGCTGGATCGACAATCGAGCGAATCTTTGGTCTGTTGATGGGCATGCAACCTGCCGTTTACCGCGTCGAGACGCCGCGCGTGGTCGTCCGATGCTGGATGCCGGAGGACGCTCCTCTCGCCAAGAAGGCCGAAGACGAGAGCCGCGATCACCTGCGCCCCTTCATGCTGTGGGCCGACCGCATTCCGGAGTCGCTCGGCGAGGTCATCGACAAGCTCCGCCTCTTCCGATCGTGGTTCGATGCCGGTGAGGACTTCATGTTCGGCGCGTTCTCGACGGACGACGGCAGCTGCATCGGCGGCGCCGGCCTCCACCCTCGCGTCGGCAAGGGCGGCATCGAGATCGGCTACTGGGTCCACGTCGATCACGTGCGAAAGGGCATCGCCACCGAGATGGCCGGTGCCCTCACGCGTGCTGCGTTCGAGATCGCACGGATGCGCTGGGTCGAGATACGCACGGCTCCCCAGAACGTGGCGAGCTCGGCGGTGCCCGGCAAGCTCGGCTTCGTGCACGAGGCCACGCTGAAGGATCGCCTGGTCCTCACGAACGGCGAGGTCACCGACGCGCTCGTGTTCACGATGCTCGCTCGCGACTACGCCGCGAGCGCCGCGAAGCGGATCCCCGTCGCGGCGTTCGACGGCGCCGGCCGCCAGCTCATGTAGCTCGTTCGAGCACGCTCACATGACGGTGCCTCCTTCGACGCGCAGCGTGCGCGTCGTCGTGGCGCGCGCGAGCGCATCGTCGTGCGTGACCAGCAGCACGCAGCCGGGATACGCCGCGAGCGCCGCCTCGAGCCGCTCGATGCTGGGCAAATCGAGATGGTTCGTCGGCTCGTCGAGGACCAGCGCCCACGCATGTCTCCCGAGACCGGTCGCGAGCGCGAGCTTGCGCGCCTCGCCGGGCGAGAGCTTCGCTGCGTCCTCGGGGCGACGGAACGCGATGCGCTCCGGATCGCTCCCCAGCGCAGCGAACACGGACAGCACGCGGCCGCGGCTCGTCGCGTCGAGCTCGCGTAGCGCAGCCGCCATCTGCGCCACGGCCGCGGTCCCCAGCTCCTGCGGCAGGTGGAGGACGCGATGCGCCGCCGGGCCTCCTCGCAGGAGCGCAGCGACCAGGGTCGTCTTGCCGGCGCCGTTCGCTCCGGCGATGCGCACACGATCCTCGCGCCCGATCGTCACGCGCACGTCACGCAAGATCGTGACGCGCGCCGTGTCGGACGTGGCCGGCGCGTCGGGTGCGCGCATGGCGCCGTCCGGCGCGTCGATCGCGTCCTCGCTCACGTGGAACAGCACCGGTGACGGCGCGCGCTCGTACGCCGCGAAGATGCGCCCGCCCAGGGTGCGATCGCGCACGAACGTCGGTACTGCGCGCTCCGCGCGTTCGAGCTCTGCCCGTGTCACCTCGACGACGCGTCCCACGCGCGCCTCTGCCCAACCCGCGAGCGTCTTCGTCGCGAAGGACCTGCCGTCGTGGTCGTTCTTGTCCTTGATGTGTGCTCCGGCGCTCCGCGCACGATCGGCGGAGGCCTGCGTGCGCCGCGCGTCGTCGAGGCGTGCGGCGACCGTCCTTACCTTCGCCTTGGCGCGCCCGTGCGCATCCTCGAGCGCGCGCCGCTCCGCCTGCCACGATGCCGCCGCTTCCCCGTAATTTCCCGGGTAAATCGTGACGGATGCATCATGCACACGAAGGGTGGTGGTAGGCAGCTCGTCGAGGAGCGAGCGGTCGTGCGACACCACCACGCCCACGCCGCGAAAGCGGCGCAGCGCAGCGATGAGCAGCGCCCGTCCGTCGGCGTCGAGGTGGTTGGTCGGCTCGTCGAGAAGCAGCATGTCCGGCTCGCGAGCGAGCGCGGCGCCGATCTGCCAGCGTTTCCTCTCGCCGGGCGAGAGCGAGGACCAGCGTTCGAGGTCCTCCGGTACGAGACCGAGCCGACCGCGCAGCTCGCGTGCGTGACGAACGTCGCCGGCGTCTCCGGCGAGCGCACGCACGTCGTCGTCGAGCGCTTCGACCTCCTGCGGGCACAGCACCACGCAGGCGTCGCGAGGCTCGCGACGGACGAAGCCCTCCGTCGGCGAGAGCTCGCCCGCGAGAACACGTAGCAGTGTGGTCTTGCCGGCGCCGTTCGCGCCGACGAGCCCGTACCAGCCCGGCACGAGCCGAGCGCGAGCGTCCTGGAGCACGGGCGTGGACGAAGCGAACGCTACGCCGACCCCGTGCGCTTCGAGCACGAGCCTATCCGTATGACCTGCGCGACTCGTCATCGCGACCTCCTCTGGAAAAAAGCGCGCGCGCACCGCGTCTGCAGACGCGCGAGGCGCGCAAAATCGGGGCTTTTTACGAGGAGGAGGAGGTCATCGGCGCCGGCGGCGATCGGCCGGCGACCACCAAGGTAGCGCGCGCGGGCGTTCCCGCAAGTGCGCTGACCGTCACTTCGTCTTCGCCGGTGTCGTCTGCGCCGAGCCGCCCAACGAGATCGGACCGCTCGGGAGCGGGACGGTGCCCGACCCGACACGCGTCGCATGAGCCGGGCGGGCAATCGACCCAGCCGAGGCATCCCGGCGCCCTCCGTGCATGCGGGCGCTCCCGGCGGAAGCCCGCCACTGGTCGACGCGCGCGTCGGCATCGAGCCTGGCGACCGCGCGAATGCGCCGCAGGTCACGTCGACCGTTGACGGCGAGCTCGCCGTTTGCAACGTGTCGTCACGCGCATGAGGATCGCGACCTGGAACGTCAATTCGCTGAAGGCCCGCCTCGAGAAGGTCCGCTGGTGGCTCACGCGAACGGCGCCCGACGTGCTCCTCATGCAGGAGACGAAGCTCTCGGACACCGAGGTGCCGCGCGAGGTGTTCGCCGAGCTCGGCTACGAGCTCGCTCATCATGGCGAGGGCCGCTGGAACGGCGTCGCGATCGCGAGCCGCTGCGGTCTTGCGAACATCATCACCAACTTCGGCGAACCGCGCCGTCCAGAACCGACGCCGGCGGTCGGAGACGACCAGCCGCTCGCAGAGGCGCGGATGATCTCGGCGGAGTGCGGCGGTGTTCGCGTCGTCAGCATCTACGCGCCGAATGGACGCTCCGTCGGCTCGCCCTTCTACGCTGCCAAGTTGGCCTGGCTCGATCGACTCGCGCGATGGATCGAGGAGACGCGCACCCCCGCGGAGGCGCTCGTCGTCGGTGGAGACTTCAACATCGCTCCGGATGATCGCGACGTGTGGGACGCCACGGCCTGCCATGGAGGCACGCACGTGTCGCCGCCGGAGCGAAGCGCGTTCGCGCGGCTCTGCGCATGGGGCCTCGTCGACGCTTACCGCAAGCACCACGAGGAAGCGGAGCGCTATACGTGGTGGGATTATCGCGCGGGCGACTTCTACAAGAACTACGGCATGCGCATCGATCATCTCCTGGTCACGCCGCCGATCGCCGCGCGCAGCGTCGCCGCCGAGATCGATCGCGAAGCGCGCAAGGGAAAGCCGACCCCCTCCGACCATGCGCCGCTCACGATCGATCTCGACGAGCCAGGGCGCGCCTTCGACGCCGGCTGGGCGGGCGCCGAGGCGCGGATCGCCGCGCGCCGCGTGAAGAAGCGCGCATGATCGGCGAGGATCGGCTTCAGCACTCGGGAAAGCCCAGTGCAGCCCGCAAGCGCGGGGCCTTGGCGAGCGCCTTCTTCATGCGCTCGAGATCGGCGCGGCGCAGCGTGACCGGTCCGCGCCGTGCCGTGCCGCCGGTCGAGTAGGCAAAGCGTACGAGCTGCTCGCCGCTCTTCCCTTCGAGGAGCTGCACGAGCGTCGCGAACGACCGCCCTTCTGCGCCTTGCTTGATCGAGATCTCTTCGACGAGCGTCGCCTCGCCCCATGCTGTGGTGGTCATGGCGTGGCGTCGAGCACGTCGCGGGCCAGATCCCGGGGTGAACGATTTCGCAGGTCTACGCGCGTGGCCCTATGTCCCGGATAGTTTCGGGGGTGTCCCAGGCCAGTCGGCGTGTCGACGTGCGCTCGGATTCCGCCGGGGCCGTCCTGGCGATCAGCCGATGGTCTTCTCGGGCAGCCTCGCGACGCTCCGGTTCCGGAGACGTCATGAGCGACGACGTCGATCTCGAGGAGTGCGAGGAGTGCGAGGGCACGGGCAAAGGCCGCTGCGGGGAATGCGAGGGGTGGCGGGTCCTCAGACTGGGACGAACAGGAGCACCTTGGTTCACCGGACGACTTCGCGGGAACGAACGCCGCTGTCCTGGTTGCCGGGGTTCGGGTCGCGCGGACTACTGCTCTCCGTGTCGCGGCACGGGAAGGTCTGGGGCCGCGACACCAGAGGATGTGATGGGTTCAAGGGCGCGATTCGGATGCCGTCGCGCGGGGCGGTCGCGGCGCGGGCTGCTGCGCGGGTTGCAGCGCGGGCTCTCTCTCTCTCGCGCGCGCTCACATGTCCTGACGCGGACACTGGCGGCCGAGCGACACGCGCTGTCGCGTCCGAGCACTTTGTCGAACCTTCCGGCGTTTTGCAGTTGACGGCTTTTCCGGCGCTTCGGTGCGCCGAGCACCGAGTCGTGCCGTCGGCAGGTCGTGCGGCCGCCTCGTGGCGTGCTGCGCGCGTTTCGCGCGCGAGAGATTTCGCGAGGTGATCGCGACCGCGACGACGCGCAGGCGCGGCGCTCAGAGCGTCGAAAATCACGATGGTAGAGAGGTGACATGCACCGCACCGATCTGACCGGCCTCACCGATGACGCGCTCGTGTCTCGACTCTCGACGCTGTGCGCGGA
>JAXDMI010001045.1:0-5901 GCA_034666145.1 Myxococcales bacterium
ACCGACGAGACGCATCGCGCCGAGCTCGTCGCGCATGCCGTGGAGCACGGCGGCGTGGACGTCCTCGTCAACAACGCGGGTCGTGGCTTCTACGCCCCTGCGCTCGCCATCGACCTCGAGAAGTTGCGCGAGCTGTTCGAGCTGAACGTCCTCGCGCCGCTCCGGCTCGTGCAGCTGGCCGCTCCTCATCTCGAGGCCGCACGAGGAACCGTCGTGATGATGTCCTCCGTCGCCGGCGTCGTCGCGGCCCCTCGCTACGCCGCGTATGCCGCGTCGAAGTTCGCGCTCGAGGCCATCGCGATGTCACTGCGCTCCGAGCTCGCAGGCGTCGGGGTTCGCGTCGTCGTGGTCCGGCCTGGCCCGGTCGACACGCCGTTCCGCGCCAACGCCACGCGCGGAGGCGACGTCACCGGCTACGACGCTCCCGACCCCAAGGCGCAGTCGCCCGACGTCGTCGCGGCCAAGACGGTGCGCGCCGTTCTGCGCGGCACCGCCGTCGTCGAGACCAGCAACTTCGTGCGCGTGGCTTCGGCGACGTCGCGGCTCGCGCCTTCGATCCTGCGGCGTGCGCTGCGCCATATGGCGTCGAAGCCCTAGCTCACGCGACCGCGCTCGAGCCGGACGGTTTAAACACGAACGCCCCGGCTCTTTCGAGCCGAGGCGTCGCGTCGTTTTTGGATTCGTCGGCGGCGCCCCTTCAGGCGCCACTGACGATCCTCAGGAGCGGCTGCTTCTCAGTAGACGCCCTTGAGGTCTTCCGTGTTGCGGGTCCAACCAAGGTACGTCATGGCTTCGCGCATCAGCTTCGGAACAGCGACGTAGTTCCTCATCTTGACGCACTCCTTGCTGTTGTCGCACGTCGAGCTCGGTCCCAGGACCGTCGGAGCGCCGCTCGAGCTCTTCGACTTGTACTGGACGTTGCCGCTCGCATCGAGGACCGGCTGGTAGCCGATCGTGATGCCCTTGCTGTTGACGATCGGAGCCGTCACTGCCGCTTCCAGGAGGAGGCTGTTCGCGTACTCGAGGACGCGAGCGGCAATGCCCTTCTGAACCGTCTTGCCGTAGAGGACTTCCGTACCGAACGTCTGCGCGACGTAGATGTGGCCGTCCGGGTTGTGGAACTCGATCCGGTTCTCGAAGCCCGGGTCGGTGTTCACGCCCATCTCGTAGACGCGCATCTGGTCGAGCCAGTTCGTGCGGTCGTTCTCGGGGAGGTAGATGAGCGACTGGACGAGAGCAAACTTCTGCTGCTCCCAACCAACCTGCGGGTCGATGACGGGACCGGTGCTCGCGGCGGTGCCAATCGGCGTGTTGGCGAACGGGTCACGGCACGTGAGCTTCTCGCCCTGCGGGAAGCAGGTCTCGATGCCCTGGGCCGGCCACCACGAGGTGGAGCCGAGGAGCGCGTAGCCGTTCGGATCGAGATCCGCGGGCTGCGGGCCGGTACCGGCGGTGCCACGTGCGTAGACACCCTTGATGGTCTCGTCGCCCGTGAGGTTGTTGCCGAGCCAGCGACGGTAGCCATCGGGGAACACGTCCGCGATAGAGACCGAGCGGAAGCGCGGGTCGACGAAGTCGTCGCGAGAGGCGCTGATGAAGTTGTCAGCGGACTCCGTGAAGAGCATCGCGGTGAACGCCTTCTCGTAATACGAGCCGACGTTGATCGTGTACTCCGAGTTGTAGTCACGGCCTTGGTCGCTCGCGAGCTGGTTCTCGATGGGACGGCCACCGAGCGAGATGGTACCGAAGCCGCCGGTCACGCCGTTGGGGACGCTGAGAGCGACCTTGCCGATGTTGTTGGTGAAGCCGGTGCCGTCGACGGAGTGGAGGACCGTGTCACCCTTGCCGAGCGTCGCGTGATCGCCCGGCTCGGGCCGTGCGAAGACGTGGGCGAACTGGTCGAAGGCAATCGAGCTGGCGACGGTGTTGTCGACGGCGATCTGCTTGAGGACCAAGGCAACGAAGCCCGCGGGATCCTCGGTGTCGTTGTACTGCGTCGCCGTGTCACGAGCGATCGTCGTGTAGAGGGCGATGGCCTTCGCCGAGTCGCGCATCTTCTCGTGGTAGCGGCTGAGGGTGCGGTGGAACGCGCCCCAGATGCTGAAGTCAGCGCGGCCGCGGCGGTAGTTCGTGAAGATGTGGTTCACTTCCTGCTGCGCGAGCCAGAAGTGCATCGTCTCGTAGATGTCGGCGCCGTTGTCGTGACGGTAGACGGCGATGTTGCCGAGGTCCGCCCAGTTGTCGCTCGCGAAGCCGTGAGGCACGCGGACGCGCTGCGCAGAGTCATGGGCGTGGGTCTTGGCCGTCGTGTCCTTGAGCTGGTCCCACTGGACGAAGTCCACCTTGGGCATCGAGCAGCGCGTGGGCTTGCCGGCCTCGTCGGTCACGATGTGACCGTCGATGACGTTGTTCCACTGGCCGTCCTTGTCGTCGTTCCAGTTGACCGGCTTGAAGTTCGCCGCGTCGACGCCCTGACAGGACTCGATGAGGTTGTAGGTCTTGTCGAGCTGCGAGTAGTGGACCGGGTTCGAGAAGTCGGTGCCGTAGCGGTAGCCGAGGAGGCCGCCGAACTCGTCCTGGTGAGCCTCGGCCGCGGAGCCGGCGTCAGCCGTCGCCTTGAACCGAGAGTCCGTATAGACCGTCGCGACCTGGCCGTAGAACATACGGGCCGCGCCGAAGTCGTACGCGCCGAGCGCGAGCATGTCCTGGGTGGGCTCACCCGGGTACTCCATCGTGGACGAGTGCGCCCACATCTCGAGGAGGTTCTTGTGCTCGTTCGTGGTGACGGGGTCGAGCCAGCGCGGGCCGACGCACGTTGCGCCGTCCGACGAGCCGTCCGCGTTACACGCCTGCGCCGTCGCCGAAGAGAGCTTCTTCGCGTTCGTGCGGAGGAGCCAGTACTGCGGGCGGAAGTTCCACGCGTCCGACGAGGAGACGAAGTTGTGGCGGAGCGCGATGGAGTGACCCATCTCGTGCGCGACGACTGCGTAGTGAACGCGGCGACGAAGGTAGTCCTTCATCTTGTCCGCGCGCTCGGACTGGACGTTCGCAGCGTCCTTCGCGTTGAAGTTGCCGAACTTCTGCTGGAGAAGCTCGCCGAGGGCGACGTAGCCGAGGGGCGCCGTGGCCTGGTACTCCATGATGCAAGCGCCGCGAGCCGCGAGGTTCGCTTCCTTGCGCTGCTCGAAGGCGCGGCGCATCTGGGGGTTGAGCCCCTGGAAGATCGACGTCGCCTGGACCTTGGTTGCCGGGTCGAGAGCGACCGAGCCGAAGCCTGCCGAAGCAAGCTGCTGCATGGCGGGTGTGGAGACCTCGGCCTCGAGGGGCGTGCCCTTCGCGAGGTTCATGCGCGCCTGGTACATCGGCGCGTTTTGCGACGGGTTGTCAGCCGAGGCGGTGTGCGTCTGGATGGCGTTCTTGAAGTTCGCGATGATCGCGTTCTTCATCTGGCCCATCTGGCTGTTGCCGAACTTGCCATTCGCCACCTGCATCTTGGAAGACGCAGCGTTCATCTTCTCGACGGTCGTGCCGGCCGCCGAAGCGACGCGCTTGTCGATCTCGTCCTGACCCATGATGGGCGTGAGCGCGCCACCCTTGGTCTGACGAGCCGCTTCAACCCACTGGTTGATGTACTTGCCGTCGGTGACGTCGGCCGTCTGGAGCTCGCTGTTGATGTAGCGGAGCGTGTCGACGATGCCGCGCGACCAGAGGTCGTCGACGTGCGTCCACACGTTGATGCTCGCGGCGATGTGCTCGCCGGTCGTCGGGTCGTTCGAGTCGCTCATGATGCCCCAGGGCGAATCCGTCTCGGGCGTCGCGATGGCGGTGACGAGGTGGTAGCGAAGGTCGCCGAGGCGAGCCACGTTGCCCACCGCGCCGCACTCCTTCGGGTCCTTGTCGGACACCGGGCTGTGGCAGAGCATGACCATCGGCTTCGCCTTCGCGAGCTCGACGACCGCCGCGCTGTAGCCGCGCGTCTGGCCGAGCGACTCGGCGAGCGCGTCGCAGGCTTCGGGCGCGGTACCGGCGACTTCACCGCGCTTGCACGCGTTGATTTCCTTCACGAGGTAGAGGGCGTCCTCTTCCTCTGCGAAGTTACCGGTGATGACGGTGCCGCAGTCCGACGGGTTCGTACCCGGCGTGTAGCGCTGGCACTCGGCGTACTTGGCGGCCGCAACGGCGCCGCGCATCGCGGTGTCCCACTCCTCGGCCGCTTCGCGGTTCGAGTCGAAGTAGAGGTCCGGGCTGCCTTCGGCGTAGTGCCAAACGATCGGCTTCTGGACGCGGTCCTTGAACGGAAGCGAGCACTTCTCGTTGAACGTGTCGCAGTGCGACATGCCCTTGACGTACGGCTGGCCGTCTTTGCCGACCATGCCGTCGGCGTTGCAGTCGTCGTCGACCTTGCACGACACCGCGCCGGTCATCGCTTCCGGGTTGGCGTAGTAGTGGTTGCGCTCCCAGATGTTGTAGCGGGAGATGTAACGCACGTGGCTCGCGTCGACGAGACCGTAGTCACGTGCGTAGCCGTTGCGCTCCGTCTCGAACGCGCCGTAGGCCTCGAACTTCTGGCCGTCCCAGTTGAGCGGCTCGTAGTCCGTGTCCACGACCTTCTTGAAGGAGTGGCGGATCGTGAGCTCGTTCGGGTTGCAGTTGCCGCTGGGCGACGTGCCGCCGGCGATCAGGTTCGGGAGCATGCAGCCCGGGAACTTGAAGCCGTCACCGAAGTCGATCATCTTCGGGTTCGCGAACAGCTTGTTCGTGACGTCGAAGTACCCCTTGTCGAGGTCGAACTGGGGGGCGTTCACATCCTCGGGATTGCGGATGTCGAACTCCATCGGCGCGTAGTCGATGGCGTTGTAGACGCCGAGCAGCGACAGCGTGTCGAAGTCGTACGCGGTCGTGACGAGGTTCTTCGAGAAGTCGACGCGGACGTAGTCGCGATCGACCCAGGCGCGGTCCTGGTCGTTCTCTTCGACGACGTTCGACTCTTCACCGGTCTGCGCGTTGTACGCGCGGCGGATGTCGAACTGCTTCTCGATCGCGAACTCGTAGACGACGAGGCCGTCGTTCTGCGCGAGGGGCTTGTTCGGATCCGCCGAGTCGGCGATCGGGTTCGCAAGGCCCTGCTGGTCGGTGCCCGAGATGCGCTCGAAGCTGACGCGACCGACGAGCTTGCTCTCCTGGATCTGCCACTTGATCTTGGAGACCGAGTTGATGCTGTTCGTGAACAGAAGGGAGTCACCACCCGACTGCCCGTACGGCACCTTGATGAGCATCGAACGTGCGTAGAACTCCGGATCGTCCTTTGCGTCCGTGTAGTTGCCGCCAACGAGGAAGCTCTTGGGAATGGCGTTCAACTGAACGCGGTTGATCGGGTCACGCTGCGCTGCGCAACCAACCATTCCACTGGAGCTGCCTGCGCACCCCACAACGAGGGCTGTCAAGCCGATCCTGCCCAACCACTTCGACTTCATCCCGACCTCCTAGACTCTTTCTCTGGCTTCGCTCGTGAGGCGACGCGCGCCCACATGCAACTGTCAGACCTGTTTATAAATCACTGAAAAAACGAAACTTTTGACCGTTGAAGCATCCCGGCGTTAGGTCCGTGACTCGCGGCTGGAGCTTTCTCCGTCAGCGGCCGCACGGAGAATCCCTCCGGTACGGATAGTCACAGCCCGTGCGTGCGCCTCGAGGCCTTCCAGTCGAGCGAGCGCGCAGATGGCTCGTTCGTCTCTTCGCAGTGCGTCCGCCGAGTAGCGGATGAGCGAGGTACGAGCCACGAAATCGTGGACCCCCAGCGGAGAACCGAAGCGAACCGCCCCTCCCGTCGGCAGGACGTGAGAAGGCCCGGCGACATAGTCTCCAGCTGCCTCAGGCGTCAAGGCCCCCAGGAATACGGCC
>JAXDMI010001046.1:0-10142 GCA_034666145.1 Myxococcales bacterium
GTGCTCGTCGATCGCGCAGCGCTATTACGGCGACACGCGGTTCGTCGATCTCTTGCATGCCGCGAATCCCGAGCTCGCACGGAAGCCGCCGCCGCATGTCCTCCACGAGGGCATGGTGCTGGTGATCCCGCCGAAGCCTGCGCCGAGGACCGGCCCCGACGCACAGCTCACCGCAGTGCAGAACCAGGTCGACGTGCTAACGCCGGAGACGAAGCCCGGCAAGGCGAACGATCCGCTCTTCCGCGGCAACCGCGTGAGCACGCAAGCGGCGTCGGCAGCCGACGTGACGTTCCGCGACGAGACGCAGGTGAAGCTCGGCGAGCGCACGCTCGTGATCATCCTCGGCGATGCGCGGTCCGCCGCGGCCAAGGTCGGTGCTCCTCCCGAGACGGCGGCGACGCTGGTCACGGGCAACCTCCGCGCGTTCATGGCTGGTGGCGCCGGTGGCCAGCCAAGCGTGCCGATCGGGCCGCGCGCGCCGGTCGCCCTCGGGACCGACGCGGCCGGCGTGAAGGTCTACGACGGCGAGGCGCAGATCAGCGCGGACGCGGTGAAGACCACGCGGCTCTCCGTCTATCGCGGCAGCTCGGCGATCGACGCACGCGGCACGCGACGCGAAGTGCCGCGCGGCTTCGGTTCGAAGGCCGAGCTGGGGCAGCCGCCCACGGTGCCGCGACCGCTCCCGCCGGCGCCGGCATGGACCACGCCTCCGCCTCTCGTGCTCCTCGATCGGGGGGCCGCGTCGATCGTGGGCGAATACGACGTGCCATCGCCATCGCCATCGCCATCACCGTCGCTCGGCACCGCGAAGGTCGCTTCGTGGCACGTGCAGATTGCACGCGATGGCATCTTTCGCGACGTTGCCGTCGACACCACCGCTCCGGTCGGCGTTCATCGTCTGGAAGCCCAGCCGCCCGGCGCCGGTCGTTATTACATTCGCGTGAGCGCCGTCGACGACGACCACTTCGAGGGGCCCTACGGCGTCATCGCGCGCGTCCTCGTCGTGAAGGCGGTGGAGACCGCGCTCCCCGGAGCGCGCCGGCGCGTGGAGATCGAGCCGCCGGATGCGTTCTGCGTGCGCGTCGGCAACGTGCCTCTGACCCGCGTGGAAGGCCCGATCTTGGCCGGAGCGAGCGAGCCGGTGCGCCTCCGGTGCGCCCCCAGCGAATCCGACCCGACCACGCTGATCCCTCTGGATTAAAGGCAATTCCCCTATTGCGCGCGCCTACGGCGCGGACCCTCGGCGGAGGTGTCGCGTCGACGCGACGGTGTCGCGCGGACGCGACATGACGGCCGCGTCGCGGTTGTCGTGCGCGCGCGCGGGGTTACACTCCATCATGACTTCTGCGATGCCGGACGTACCTCGCAGTGGACCGCCTGACAGAGGCGGCGAGACGACGCCGAAATTCTCCCGCTCCATGGCGGCGCCGCGGCTCGCGCTCCGGATCGAACGCGAAGCGAACGTCGCGGTGTCGCGCACGCTCACCGTCGACGGCGACACGATCCGCATCGGCTCGCACGAAGGCAACGACGTCGTCATCGCCGACAAGCTCGTGTCGCGCTTCCACTGCCGCATCGAGCGCGGTCCTCGCGCATGGCGCTTGATCGATCAGGACTCGCTGAACGGCACGCGCATCGCGGGCGTGAGCATTCGCGACGGCGACCTTCCGCTTCCCGAGTGTCGCCTCGAGATCGGCGACTCGGTCATCGTCGTCACCGAGGAGGCATCCGCCGCGCGCATCGAGCTGCTCGATCAAGCGAGCTACGGCGATCTCTACGGCGTGTCGTTGCCCATGCGCCGTCTCTTCGCGACGCTCGAGCGCGTCTGCGCGAGCGGCTCGAACGTGCTCATCGAAGGCGCGAGCGGCACGGGCAAGGAGCTCGTCGCGATGGAGATCGTCAAGCGCGGCCCACGCCGTCGCGGACCGTTCGTCATCGTCGACTGCAGCGCCATCGCCCCGAGCGTGCTCGAGAGCGAGCTGTTCGGTCACGTCCGCGGCGCGTTCACCGGAGCCGATCGCGATCGCATCGGCGCCTTCGAGGCGGCCGAGGGCGGCACCATCTTCCTCGACGAGATCGGCGAGCTCCCGCTCGACATGCAGCCGAAGCTGCTGCGCGCGCTCGAGGCGCACGAGATCCGGCGCGTCGGCGAGACCAAGCCGCGCAAGATCGACGTCCGCGTCGTCGCCGCGACGAATCGCTGTCTCGAGCGGGAGGTGAACCACGGCCGCTTCCGCGAGGACCTCTACTTCCGTCTCTCGGTGGTGACGGTCCGCGTCCCGCTCTTGCGCGAACGGCTCGAAGACCTCGAGCTGCTCGTCCCCGCCATCCTCGAAGCGCTCGGCGAACGCGCGAGCTCGCATCTCTTCACGCCGGAGGTCTTCGCTACGATGCGTCGTCACGACTGGCCGGGCAACGTCCGCGAGCTACGGAACTTCGTGGAGCGCACGGTGGTCATGCGCGACGGTCGCGGCGGCCTCGACTCGGCGCTCGCGCACGACGGCGAAGGCGAGGGCCAGAGCATGTCGACGATCGATCTCGATCGCAGCTTCCGCGACGGCAAGGAGGACCTCGTCGCAGGCTACGAGCGTCGCTATCTCGAGGCGCTCCTCGCGTGGGCCGACGGCAACGTGACGAAGGCGGCGCGCAAGGCGCGGATCGATCGCATGAGCCTCTACCGGCTCATGCAACGCCACGACGTGAAGCCGAAGGGGGGATGACCGGGGGGATGCCCGGGGGGATGACCAGCGCGCGATGCGTCACCGAGCGAGGCACTCCGGCTTGTAGTGCTTCTTGCCCTGAGCATCGACGGTGTACGGGACCTCGCAGCCCTCGCCGGCGCGCTTCGGGCCGTCGGCTTGCATCGCGCACCGCGTGATGTGGCCGCCCGCGTCTTTGCACTTCGTCCAGTCGTCGGAGCCCGTGACGCGATCGATCGTGTTGCCGAGGATGCAGAGCTCGGGCGGCGCGCCCGACTCCTTGTCGCATGGCGGATACTCGCTGACCGATTTCGTGCGGCCACCCCAGCTCACCGTCACGATGGCCGACGGCTGGTCGGTGACCGGGACGTCGTAGCGATCCTTCCATGCCCAGAAGCCGGCGCCGGCAAGCGATGCGAAGACCTTCTGCGCTGCGTCGGCCAGGATGCGACCCTCGGCCTTGTCGATGCGCACGTACACGTCGCCTCGATACTCGACTCGGCCGTCTCCGTGGAGCACCACGGTGTACGCCGGACAGGAGCCGAAGCACGCCGTTCGCTGGAGCGTGATCGTCGCATCGGCCGGCGCTGCTCCGGTGGGGGGCGGCGTGTTCGGAGCAGAGTCCGCCGGCGCGCCGGGATCGGGCGACGGCGATGCTGGACGCGGTGATGACGGTGACCACGCGGGGGGCGCCGTCACGATCGGAGCCGTGGCTGCGTCCCGACCTCCGCTGCTTCTCGCCTCTCCGCTGCGTGTCTCGCGCGAGCATGCGCTGCCCGCGGCTGCGAGCAGCACGACGACGAGCTGACGTGTGTTCGCCGACAACAGCATCGTCGCGCTCAGTAATGCCCCTTCGTCTTCCGCGCAACGTCGCGCTCCGCGGCGCGCTCCTTCTCGCGTGAGCGGTCGTGGCCCTTGCGCTCGCGATGACGGTTCTTCGCGGCGCGCTCCTCGTTGCCCTTGATCGAGGCGAGCGGCCAGAGCGTGTGCTCGACGCGCGCGAGGCCGGCGGCGACGACCGCCGCGACCACCTCTTCGGAGCTCTTGTAACACTGGCCGGACTCGTCGAGCGGCACGCGGCCGTCGAGGTTCACGAGGATGTCGTCACGCCGGTACTGCTCGTCGACCTTGCGCTGATCGAGCTGGCGCATCGCTTCGCCGCGCGACATGCGACGACCGGCCCCGTGGTTGACGGAGTACGAGCTCTTCACCGCGCCGGCCTCGGGACGGAGGATGTAGCTGTAGTCGCGGTTCGATCCCGGGATGAGCACCGGGTGTCCCGTGTCCTTCCACATCGTGCCCTCGAGCGCGGGATGACCGGCGGGGAACGCGCGCGTCGCGCCCTTGCGATGGACCCAGACCTCGCCGAATTCGGGATGGACCTCGGCCTGCACGAGGTTGTGGCTGATCTCGTAGACGAGCTCGAGGTCTTCTTTGAAGACCTTGCGGAATGCGTCTTTGATCTGTTCGAAGATGACGAGCCGATTCAAGATCGCGAAGTTGCCGCCCGCGGCGACCGCGTTGAGGTACTCGCCATAGTGCTTCGAATCCGGCTGGAAATAGCCGAGATCGATGTCGGTGACCTCGCCGCTCGCTCGTTCGCTCTTCGCCATCTCGAAGTAGTTCGTCGCGAGGCCGTGACCGAAGCCGCGGCTGCCGGTGTGGACCTGCACGAAGAGCGTCTTGGTCTCCTCGCAGCGCTGCAGCTCGATGAAGTGATTGCCGCCGCCGAGCGAGCCGAGCTGATCGAGCCCGCGCTCGGGCGAGCCCTTGCCGCCCCACGGGATCTCCCAGTCGTCGGACACGGGGATGCGATGACGCTCCGCGCGACTGCGGTCGAACTCGGCGCCGTACTTGTCGACGTAGTGCTCCGCGCCGCCGCGAACGAGCTCCTGGAAGTCCTTCGTCGAGAGCTTGCCGAGCTTCACGCTCTTGCCGCCCGCGCCGAGGCTCACGCGCTTCATGACCTCCTGGTTGAACGCGAGCTTGCGATCGGGCGTGGCGAGGTCAGCGGGCACGTTGCTGCGCGCGCTCATCATTCCGCACCCGATGTCGAAGCCGACCGGCCCCATCGCGACGGCACCGCCGCTGCCTTCGCTACGGTCGGTGAGGATCACGCAGCCGACGGGAACGCCGTATCCGTAGTGAACGTCCGGCGTGATCGCGACGAGCTTCGTGCCCGGAAAGCGGGTGGCGTTGACGATCTGACGGTAGAGCGTGGGCTCGGCCTCGGTGAGGAGACCCTTCGTGACGAAGAGGCGCACGACGACTTCTCCGGTGTCGGCGGTCTCGAGACGGAAGTAGCCGTCGTCGGTCCATACCGCGCGCTGCTTCCAATCGGATTCGTTGAGGAGCTCGTGCCTCGCCATGGCCGACGAGCGTAAGCACGCGCACGCGATGCGCCACGAAATATGGCGAAAAGGGTCAGTCGACTTCCATGACGATCTTGCCGAAGACCTTTCGTTCCTCCAGGAGCTTGTGCGCTTCGACGGCGCTCCACAGCGGAAGGACGCGGTCCACCACCGGCCTGAGCTTCCCGGCCTCGACGAGGCGCAGGATCCCGAAGAGATCGCCCTTCGGGCCCATCGTCGAGCCCAGCACTTCGACCTGGCGGAAGAAGATGTGGCGCAGGTCGATCTCCGGCGTGAAGCCCGTCGTCGCTCCGCAGGTCACGACGCGGCCGCCCCACGCCGCCGCCAGGATGCTCTTCGCGAAGACCTCGCCGCCCACGTGCTCGATGACCACGTCGGCGCCCTTCTTGTCGGTGAGACGCTTGCACTCTGCAACGAAATCCTGCGTCGTGTAGTTGATCACTTCGTCGGCGCCGAGCGCCTTCGCACGCGCGGCCTTCTCGTCGGTGCTCGTGGTGGTGATCACGCGCGCGCCCAGCATCTTCGCGATCTGGATCGCCGCGCTCGACACGCCGCTGCCCGCCGCTTGCACCAGCACCGTCTGGCCCGGCTTCACCTCGGCCTTGCGCACCACCATCTGCCACGCCGTCAGGAAGCACAGCGGGATCGCCGCCGCGTCCGTGAAGGAGAGGCCCTTCGGCATCGGCAAGAGGTTCGCGTCGGGCACGACGATGTGACGCGCGTAACCGCCCTGCGTGTTCTCGCCCATGATCTTGTAGCTGCGACAGAACGTGTCCTGACCGAGCAGGCATCGCTCGCACGCACCGCACGAGAGGCCGGGGTTCACCACGATGCGGTCGCCGACCTTCGTGTTCTTCGCGCCGGGACCGATCGCCTCGACCTCGCCCACGACGTCGGCGCCGAGCCGATGCGGGAACTCGTAGCGGAAATGCGGCAGCCCCCGGCGCGCCCACAGATCGATGTGGTTCAACGCGACTGCGCGTACGCGGATCCGGACCTCACGCGGACCGGGCTCGGCGAGCTCGATCGTCGCGCGCTCGAGAACCTCGGGGCCTCCGGTCGCACGCATCACCATCGCTTCGGTCTGCATGACGCCGAAGCTAGCCCAAACCTCTTACGCGAGCATCTCGCGCGGGCGCGCGCCCGTAGCCGGCGACACCGCATGCGACAATGCGAGCGTCATCACGAGCACGCTGCGATAGACCGCATGCACGTCGTCGACGTCGACGTCGCGCGCCTCGCGTCCTTCGCCGGGTGCGTTGCCGTGACCGTCGGCGGGCTCCAGCGCCGCCTCGACGTGCTCGTTCACGAACGCGAGGATGCCCGGCTGCTCGATCGCCATGACGTCCTCGAGCTCGAGCGGCTCTTCGGAGTGCGTCGCGCGCAGCTCCTCCTCGAGGGCGAGCGCGCTCTGCGCCGCCTCGAACGCCTGATCGTCGACCTCGCCGAGACGCGCGCCGAACGCGCGCTCGAACGCCAGCCACACCGCGATGGTCAGGAAGTAACCGAGCGCGAGCGCGGTCTCGTCGAGCGGACGCGCCAGCACCTGCGCCGCGCTCTGCGCGAGCGCCGGCTGCGTCGTCTCGAAGCGACCGAACGCGTCGTCGAGATCCGACTTCGGCGAGAGGCCGTTCTCGGCGAGCTCCTCCTCGATCCGATCGAGGATCTCACGGTCGACGACCGCGTACGCAGGAACAGGACGGATGGCCGCGGCACGGACCCACATGACACTGGAAATCTAGCACGGCGTACGCCGGACCCTCACGCCGAGGGCTGGCTCGAAGGACTGGCTCAGGACTGGCTCAGGGCTGGCGCGGCGAACGGAGCGCGTGGAGGCTCCAGGCGTACGCGAGCGCGAGCGCGATCCAGCTGAGCAAGATCCCTCGACCGAGCGGGCTGCGCCCGATGGCGACGCCTCCGAATCCGCCGTGGAACTGCGCGAACGATGCGCTCAGCGCGAGGCGACGCGCGAACACGGCGCAGGCCACGACGAGCCCGGCACCGATCCCGGCGGTGACCTTGAGCACGCGCGTCCCGCGCTTCGCGACCGCCCACGGCGCCGCAACGGCGAAGCCGAGCGGCAGCGATGCGCCCGCCACGATGACCAGGAGCAGATCGACCGCCGACGGCACGCGGCTCCACGACACGAGGTAGAGGTACGACCAATCGCCGTGGAGCGCGGCGAAGTACCCGACCACCGGCGCGAAGACGATGGCGCCGAACGCGACCGCGACGAGGAACGGTCGCGCCAGGAGGAGCGAGACCTCCGAGCGTGCCAGCTCGGAGCGTGCCACCCACGCCAGCGTCATGCCGAGGAGCAGACCGACGGGGATCGCGAACGGGAGCGGCATGGGCGCAACGATAACGTGAATAGCGAGAATCCAGGCCTTCGGGAGAGCCGGGTGTGCCCCGGCCGACAATGGGCTAAAGAGCATCCCGTGGACGAGACCCGACTGAAGGAGCTGCTCGCGCGCGTGCAGGCTGGCAGCACGCCCATCGACGAGGCATTCAAGGAGCTGCGGCAGCTGCCGTTCGCCGACCTTGGGTTCGCGATGGTGGACCATCATCGCGCCATCCGGCAGGGCGTGCCCGAGGTCATCCTCGGGGAGGGGAAGACCTCCGAGCAGATCGTGGGCATCGCTCGCGAGCTCGCGCGCATGGGACAGAACGTGCTCGTCACGCGCATCGACGAGGACAAAGCGGCCGTGCTCATGCGCGAGGTGCCCGGGGTGAAGCACTCGGTCGCCGCGCGTACCTGCACGCTCGAGACGACGGCGATCCCGTCGCTCTCCGACGCGAAGGTGGCGCTCGTGAGCGCCGGAACGAGCGACGCGCCCGTCGCCGAGGAGTGCGCCGAGACGATGCGCATGATCGGCGTCTCGTTCGAGCGCGTGTTCGACGTCGGCGTCGCCGGTATCCATCGCTTGCTCCACAAGCGACCGCTCCTCGAGGAGGCGGGCGTCGTGATCGTGATCGCCGGCATGGAGGGCGCGCTCGCGAGCGTCGTCGGCGGGCTCGTCGACGTGCCCGTGATCGCCGTGCCCACGTCGGTCGGTTACGGCGCGTCGTTCAAGGGCGTCGCCGCGATGCTCGGGATGCTCACGAGCTGCGCGTCGGGGATTACGGTCTGCAACATCGACAACGGGTTTGGGGCGGCGTTTGCTGCGGCCAGGATTTTGCGGTCGAAGGCGCGCGCGGAGAAGAAGGCGGCGACGTGAAGAAGGCGGGCGCGAAGGCGGGCGCGGGCGCGAAGGCGAAGGCGGGCGCGAAGGCGAAGGCGGGCGCGAAGGCGAAGGCGGGGCGCGAGATCGGGCACGGGCACGGCCACGGGCATGAGCACGATCATGCACACGATC
This sequence comes from Myxococcales bacterium, assembly GCA_034666145.1. GTDB lineage: Bacteria > Myxococcota_A > Polyangia > Polyangiales > Polyangiaceae > Labilithrix. The sequence continues at coordinate 8,428 of JAXDMI010001046.1, forward strand.
ATGATCACCCGCACGACCACGACCACGACCACGACCACGACCACGGGCATTTGCCTCACGCGACGCGCGCGGACCTGCCTCGCGGGGCTGGGAAGGGAAAGACGCTCTTTCTCGACGCGCCGAGTGGGCTCGCTGGGGACATGATCATTGCGACGCTGGTCGACCTCGGCGTGCCGGAGCACGTGATCACCGATGTCGTCGCCAAGCTGCCGCTGCGCGGGTTCCACGTGCACTTCGGGGCGCGCACGCGCAGCGGGATCGTCGCGACGTCGTTCGACGTGCACGTCGACGGCAAGCAGCCCGAGCGCACCTACGGCGCGATCCGGAAGATGCTCGACGACGCCGATCTTCCAAAGGCGATCCGCGCGCGCGCGCAAGCCACCTTCCTCCGCCTCGCCGAGTCGGAGGCGAAGGTCCATCGCATGCCCATCGACGACGTGCACTTCCACGAGGTCGGCGGCATCGATGCCATCGTCGACATCGTCGGCAGCGCCGCCGCGCTCGACTGGCTCGGCGCGGAGCTCGTCGTCTCGCCGCTGCCGATGGGTCATGGGCGCATCAAGGCGCGTCACGGCATCCTGCCGCTGCCAGCGCCCGCCACCGTCGAGTGCCTCCGCGGGCTGCCGACGTACGATGCCGGCATCGCATTCGAGCTCGTCACGCCGACCGGTGCCGCCATCGTCGGCGCGCATGCCGCGGGCGCTTCACGTTGGCCGTCGATCGTCCCCGAGCGTACGGGATGGGGCGCCGGCACCGCCGAGCTCGCGGATCGACCGAACCTCCTCCGCGCGGTCCTCGGTAGCAACGTCGACGCGGCCTCGACCACGCCGTCGTCCTCGAGCGCCGGCACGCACGTCGTCCTCGAAGCGAACATCGACGACGCGACCGGCGAATTGCTTGCCGTATGCATCGATGCGCTGCTCGCCGCCGGAGCGCTCGATGCCTGGGCTTCTCCCATCACGATGAAGAAGGGGAGGCCCGCATACCTCCTCGGTGCCGTCGCTACGGTCGCGCTCGCCGACACCATCGCGAGCGCGATGCTGCGCGAGAGCACGACGCTCGGCGTCCGGCGCCACACCGTCACGCGCCTCGAGCGCCCGCGACGCATCGAGCAGGTCGAGACCCGCTTCGGCCGGATCCCGGTGAAGATCGCCGAAGGTCCGTACGGGCCTCCTCATCGCAAGCCGGAGCTCGATGCCTGTCTCGAGGCCAGCCGCACGCACGGCGTCCCCGTCCGCGAGGTCATGGAAGCCGCGCTCCTGGCCAGCTTCACGAGCGCGAAGCCCCGCTAGAACAGGGCCCGCGAGGCTCGCGCACGTATTCGGCATTTTCCTCTTTCTCCGATATGCTGCCCGGGCGCGTCGGAGGAGCCGGCGCATTTTGACGGCGCGTCGCCGGCCTTGCCGGCGCGCGGTCCACACCTGAAAACGAGAGACCGATGAATCCCTGTCCGCAGTGCGGTGCGATCCCTCAACCGACGGACAAGTTCTGCAACATCTGCGGCACCCCTACCGGTCCCGGCGGGTTCGGTCCTCCTGCGCAAGGTGGCTTCCCGCCTCCGCAGCAAGGTGGCTTCGGCGCTCCTCCGCAAGGTGCCTACGGCGCGCCTCCCGGCCCGCCGCTGCGTTGCCAGATGGGCCACGACATCGCTCCGGGTCAGAGCTACTGCCCGCACGGTCATCCGATCGCGCTCGATGCGATGCCCTTCGCGAACG
>JAXDMI010001047.1:0-4258 GCA_034666145.1 Myxococcales bacterium
GCGAAGTCGACGTTGACGATGCCGTTCTGCGTGATGAGGTCCGAGATGCCCTTCACGGCCTGGAACAGGACCTCGTCCGCCTTGCGGAACGCGTCGATGAAGGAGAGGTCCTCCTCGCCGAGCATGAGGAGCTTCTGGTTCGGGATGGTGATGAGCGTGTCGACGTGCTCGGTGAGCTGCGCGAGACCGAGCTCGGCGCGGCGAGAGCGCTGGCGACCCTCGAAGAGGAAGGGCTTGGTGACGACGCCGACCGTGAGGGCGCCTTCTTCACGCGCGAGCTGCGCGATGACGGGAGCCGCGCCGGTGCCGGTACCGCCGCCCATGCCGGCGCAGATGAAGACCATGTCCGCGCCGCTGATGAGCTCCTTGATGCGCTGGTGATCTTCCATCGCAGCCTTGCGACCGCGCTCGGGGTCGGCGCCGGCGCCGAGGCCGCGCGTGATCGCGCCGCCGATATTGAGCTTGGTGGGAGCGGCATTGCCGTTCAGCGCCTGCGCGTCGGTATTGACGACGATGAACTCCACGCCTTCGAGGCCGAAGTTGATCATCGTATTGACCGCGTTGCCGCCGGAGCCGCCGCAGCCGATCACCTTGATGCGCGCCTGGTATTCCTGCTGCTCGTCCGCGAACTCGATCGAAAACGTCATGATCCTCTGGCCTCCCGGGATTTCACTCGAATTGCAATATGAACCGCATTACCGAAGCGCCTCTTCCTCGGTAGTGCGATGTAGTCAGACTAGGTATTGTTTTTACTGCTGATATCGAATCAGAAAGCGGCCTTCAGCCACTCCCAGATCTTCGACTGCGACTTCGGCATTTCATCCGAACGCTCGTCGCCATCCTTCTTCACCGCGGCCGCCGTCATCCGCATCATCGAATGAGCGGGGGCGGCGGCGCGGGCATGGCCGTCGGCGATGGCCTGCGCGCCGTACTTCACGAGGCCGACGCCGGTGGCGTACTGCGGGCCGTGGACGAGCTGCGTGATGCCGCGCACGCCCGTGGGGAATCCGATACGGACCGGCATGCCGAGGATCTCCTCGGCGAGCTCGGTGGTGCCCTCGAGGAGCACGGCGCCTCCGGTGAGGACCACGCCCGCGGAGATCTGCTCGAGGAGCCCGGTGTCTTCGATGCGCTTGCGCACGACGGCGAAGATCTCTTCGACGCGCGGCTCGATGATGTCGGAGAGGACGCGGCGCGGCGTACGGCGCGGCTTCTGGCCACCGACGCCGGGGACCTCGATGTCCTCGTCCTCGGCGACCATGCGTCCGAGCGCGCAGCCGCACAGGCGCTTGAGGCGGTCGGCCTCGGCCATCGGGGTGCGAAGGCCCGCGGCGATGTCGTTGGTGATGTTGTTGCCGCCGACCGGGATGACGCTCGCGTGAGCGATGCCGCCGTCGATGTAGATCAGGATGTCGGTGGTGCCGCCGCCGATGTCGACGACCGCGACGCCGATCTCGCGCTCGTCGTCGGAGAGGACCGCCTCGGCGCTCGCGAGGGGCTCGAGGACCACGTCGGCGACGACGAGGCCGCAGCGCTCGGCGCAGCGGATGACGTTCTGCACGCAGCTCGTCGCCGCGGTCACGAGGTTGACCTTTGCGCCGAGGCGAACGCCGCTCATGCCGATGGGGTCGCGGATGCCGTCCTGGATGTCGACGACGTACTCGCGGGGAAGGACGTGGAGGATCTGGCGGTCGGCGTCGACCGGGATGGCGCGCGCGCCTTCGAGGACGCGCTCGACGTCGGCCCGCGTGACCTCGCCGCCGGCGATGGCAGCGACGCCGTCCGAGGACTGCGACCGGATGTGACTTCCGGCCACGCCCGCGTAGACGGTGCGGATCTCGACGCCGGCCATGGTCTGGGCGGCCTCGATGGCATCCTTGATCGACCGGACCGTCCAGTCGATGTTGCTCACGATGCCCTTCCGCAGACCGCGGCACGGCACCGACCCGACCCCGAGGATCGTGATTCCGTCCTCGGCAATCTCACCGACCACGGCACACACCTTCGTGGTGCCGATATCGAGGCCGACGACGATCTCCCCTTGTGAAGCCGACGTGCTCATCTCAGCCCAGGGTTCGCATAGTCGAATGCGCCGGGCCAAATAAGTGACACGCAACGGTGCGAATCCTGGTCGCTCGGATTACCCAATTTTAATGCGGAAACCGCCTGATTTGCCTGAAATCGGGCGCTATCGTCGATAACGCCATGCCGAACCACTTCGTTCCTGCTTCGGCTTTGTTTGCGGTCGCGATGGGCCTCGGAATCGGGGCCGCAGCGATGTTCGCCGGCTGCTCCGGCAGTGACCCTGGCCCGACCGCCGACGACGGCGGAACGTCGTCGACCGCGAGCTCGTCCGGCAACCCCGGTACGAGCTCGGGGACCTCGGGGTCGAGTGGAGGCACGAGCGGCGCAGGCACCAGCGGCACGGGCACCAGCGGCACGAGCGGCGCCGGCACGAGCGGCGGCCAGACGTTCGACCAGTGCATCTCCGCGTGCGAGGCGCAGTATCCGAAGGGCGTCGCGCTCGGCGACGGCATCGATCAGTGCTGGGCGAAGAGCTGCTCCACGGACTGCAACGGGCTCGGCGCCGGCACGCAGTTCCCGGCCGCTCACGGCATGTGCAAGAACCTCGTCGAGACGCCCGGCGCGGCATGCAGCCAGTGCACGGTCGACCACTGCTGCGCGGCCTGGGATGCGTGCTTCGACAACGCCGACTGCACGGCGCTGAACAAGTGCTCGATCGCTTGTTACAAGTGAGCGAGCACGAGACGCGCTTCTAGATGTGCAGGTTGCCCGTGAACATCATCACGAGCAGCACGACAGCGAGGATGCCGAGCGGTGACCAGCTCGCATAGCCGTAACGCGAATGGCCCCAGCCGCCTCCGCCGAGCGCGAGCACCAAGAGGACCACGAGGAAGATCATCAGCATGACCTCCCTCGAAGCAGCTCCCGGACCAACGCGTATTCAGCGGTGAAACGCGGCGCAAATCGCGTTAGCGCGACCGATCGAGCTCGGCACAATCGACCCCTGTGACAAGTTCGCTCACTTCTTCTTGGTCAGCGCCTTCGAGAATTCCTGCTGCAGTGACCAGAGCTCCTTCGAGGGCACCGGACGGCGATCGCGCTTCGCGATCGCGAGCTTGCCCTCGGCCCAGAGCGGCGGCTGGATGCTGAGCGCGCGGTCGCCGGGGAGCTGCGCGATCTCCTGCTCCCAACCGGGCCAGCGCATGTGCTCGTAGAACGTCTCGAGATCGCCTTCGAACGTCCACGTCACGAAGTCGGTGTATCCCAGCTCGGTGTCCTCCCACTCGAGCGAGTCGGGCGCGAAGTAGTGCACGCGACCGGGCTTCTTGCCGAGCGTGCCACTGGTGCCGTCGATCGCGAAGACCCCGCCCACGACGTCGTCGGCCACGATGATGAAGTCGTCGAGGCTCACGCCAACGACGCTGTTCCACCCTGCGAGCTGGCGCGGCTGCCGCTCGCAGCCCGAGCCGAGCAGACGAACGAAGCCGTGGTCGACGAGGATGCCGCCCGTCTCGTGCGCGAGCGCTCCGAGCGTCGAGCGCGTCGTGACTTGAATCGCCTCCAGGCAAGCGCGTCGCTGCGCATCGCTCGTCGAGGGCAGCACCACCGCCCCGTTGGGAGCGGACGCTGCGGCCTTCGCCACCTCGGGCCATGCGGGGTCGTCCGAGATCAGCTCGACGTAGGAGCGCGGCATCCAGCCAACGTTCCACGAATGAGCGCCGCGTGCACTTGGATCGGCAGGTCATTCACGACCGGCGCCGTAGTAGCGTTGCGGAATGGTTCCGCGCCTGGCCCGACGACTCGCGATCGTCATCGTCCTCGTGGCACCCGGCGCGATGGCCGATCCTGCTGCGCCGGATCCGTATCTGCAAGCGATGGGCGACGACAGTCGGCCGCTGCGACGAGGATTCACGCTGGAAGTCGGCTTCGGAGGCGCTCTCACCTACGTCGCTCCCGAGCGCGCGGACGGACAGACGGGGCTCGGACCGACCACGCTCTCGTTCGGCGTCGGGTGGTTCGTGACGCCGAAGGTCGCGCTGCTCGCGCGATCGTCCGGCACGACGTACTTCGACAAGACCTCCAGCGGCGATACCTCTCAGATCTTCAATGCACTCTACGGCGGACAGCTCCAGTACTGGGCGAACGACATCATCTCATTGAGCGCGGGTCCTGCGCTCGCGGTGGTCTTCGAGAATCCATTTCTGGCATCCGAGGCAAAACCCCAGTTCGGCTT
>JAXDMI010001048.1:0-3871 GCA_034666145.1 Myxococcales bacterium
GGCCCGCGCCCAAGCATACGCAGGCCGCGACGACGCTGGGCGAAGAGCTGGGGCCGCCCTTCAAGCGCGGCCGCGGCGGTCCCGGCGGCTGGCTGATCCTCGACGAGCCCGAGGTGCATCTCGGGCCGCACGTGATCGTCCCCGATCTCGCCGGCTGGCGGCGCGAGCGCATGCCGGAGATGCCGGTCGACAAGGCGTACTTCGTCCTCTCCCCGGACTGGGTGTGCGAGGTGCTGTCGCCGAGCACCGCGTCGCTCGATCGCGGCGACAAGCTGAAGGTCTATGCGTCGTTCGACGTGAAGCACGTCTGGTTCGTCGACCCCGAGGCGCGCACGCTCGAGATCCTCGAGCGTGACGAGAAGGGCTACCGCGTCTTCGACGTCTTCTCGGGTGAAGCGAAGATACGCGCGGTGCCGTTCGACGCGATCGAGCTGGAGCTCGGTCTGCTCTGGGCGAGGTGAACGTCAGCGAGAGAGCGAGCGACGCGTCCAGCGCCCGCTCGGCGCCGTGCTGAATCCGTTGCCGCGCTCGTAGATGGTCTCGCCGCGGAGGATGGTCCGCATGACCGCGCCGCGCAGCGTTCGCCCTGCGTAGGGCGTGATCTTGTGGCGATGCTCGAGCGTCGAGGGATCGATGGTGTGCGTCGCGTCGGGATCCCAGAAGACGAGGTCGGCGTCGCAGCCGACGGCGATCGCCCCTTTTTTCCCGCTCAAACCTGCGAGGCGCGCGGGGGCCTCGCTCATCCACAGCGCGATGTCGCGGACGCTCGCGCCGCGCGCGCGAGCTCCGGTCCACACCGCGGCGAGACCGATCTGGAGCGAGGAGATGCCGCCCCACGCCTTCATGAAGTCACCCGAGCCGGAGCACTTCATCTCCGCCGACGACGGCGAGTGATCGGTGACCACCTGATCGACGAGGCCCTCGCGGAGCGCGTCCCACAAGAGCTCGCGGTTGCTCGTCTCGCGGATGGGCGGCGCGCACTTGTAGGCGGTGGCGCCGTCGGGGATCTCCTCGGACGCGAACGTGAGGTAGTGCGGGCACGTCTCGACGGTGAGCGGGACCTTGCCCTCACGCGCGCGCCGGAACGTGGTGAGCGCATCGGACGAAGAGAGATGCACGATGTGCGCGCGACATCCCGTCTCCTGCGCGAGGCGGAGCACGAGATCGACGGCGGCGTTCTCGGCGCTGCGCGGTCGCGACTTCAAGTACGTCTCGTAGCGGCGCGGATCGAGGCCGAGCGCGGCCTTCTCGCCTTCGGAGAGCGGCTCGGGGAGCTCGGCATGGACGAAGAGCGGCGCACCGAGCTTCGCGATCTCGATCATGCCGGCGCGTAGCTCGTTCTCGTGCACGTGCGAGAACTCTGCGACGCCGCTCTCGGCGAGGAAGCACTTGAACGCGAGCACGCCTTCGTCGAAGAGCTCGCGGAGACCGCCGAGCGGTCCGGCGTTGCCCGGCACGAGACCTCCGCACAGCGCGACGTCGACGCGCGCCTTCTCTTCGAGCGCGCGGACCTTGGCGCGGAGACCGGCGAGCGTGGTGGTGGGCGGCACGCTGTTGAGCGGCATGTCGACGAGCGTTGTCACGCCACCGGCAGCCGCCGCGCGCGTCGCCGTCTCGAAGCCTTCCCACTCGGTGCGGCCTGGCTCGTTGATGTGGACGTGGGTGTCGACGAGGCCGGGCAGGACGCAGAGGTCACCGGCATCGAGGACGGGGACGCCCGCGAGCGCCGGCGAGCTCGCCGCCTCGATGTCGGTCACCGCCACGATGACCCCGCCCGCGACATGGATGGCCGCGGGTCGCTCGCCCGCCGGCGTGACCACGCGTTTGCCGAGGATTACAGCGTCGATTCGAGACATCTCGGCCGGTGAGTGTAAGGCGATTTTCGGCGTTCCGTCCTCTATACTTGCCGGCGTGTTGACGTCCGACAGCACGCTGCGGTCGGCCGCGCCCGCCTCGGGTGAGCTCGATCTCGAGCCTGAGCAATCGCTCGTGCTCGCCGGCGGGACGCTCGTCGAGGTGCATCCGCCGCGCATGGGCGTCGCCGACGTGCTCGTGCGCGGAGAGACCATCGCGCAGGTCGGCGGGACGATGCCCGAGGGCGTGCCGCGCGTCGACGTCGGCGGGTGCCTCCTGACGCCGGCGTTCGCCGTCGCTCATACGCACCTCTACATGTCGCTCGCGTGCGGGATGCCGCCGCCGCCCTCCACGCCGAAGACGCTCGCCGACATGCTGCAGTGGGTGTGGTGGGCGCTCGACAGGGCGCTCGACGACGACCTCGTGCATACGGCCGCGCTCGTCGGCGCCGCCATGGCCGCGAAGGCCGGCGCTGCATGCGTGATCGACATCCATTCTTCGCCGCGCGCCATCGACGGCTCGCTCGATCGCATCGAGTCCGCGCTCGACGAGATCGGTCTGCGCGGCGTGCTCAGCTACGAGACGAGCGATCGCGACGGCCGCGGGCGGCGCGACGGCGGCCTGAACGAGAACCGGCGCTTCCTCGAGAAGGTGCGTGCCGGCACCACCAAACATCGCGGGCTGGTCGGCGCTCACGCGATGATGACGCTCAACGACGACACGCTCGATGCCATCCGCGATCTCGCCGACTCGTCCGGCGCCGGCATCCACATGCACGTCGCGGAGGATCTCACCGATCACCTCGACGCCGAGCGCATCCGCAAGACGCCGATGTCGACACGCCTCGAGCGGCTCGGCATCGCGCGCAAGGGCTCGGTGGTCGCGCATGCCGTGCAGCTCGAGACCGAGGTCGCCGAGCAGATGATGCAGGCCGGCGCGTTCCTCGTGACGAACCCGCGCTCCAACATGCATCACGGCGTCGGGCTGTGCGGGCAATCCGGCAGCCGCGTCGCCATGGGCACCGACGGCTCGGACAACGACCTGCTCGCCGAAGCTCGAGCGTATTACTTCCGGCACAGCGAGGCCCGCGACGGCCTCGCGCGAGAGACCGGAGCACGAATCGCCGCCGGTCAGGAGCTCGTGAGGGAGCTGTTCGGAGATCCGTCGCCGCCGCGCATCGTTGCCGGAGCCCGCGCCGACCTCACGGTGCTCGATTACGCGCCGATGACGCCGATGACGCCGTCGAACGTCATCGAGCACCTCGCACGTGGCTGGACCTCCGCTCACGTAAGGGACACGATGGTCGGAGGTCGCTTCGTGCTGCGTGATCGAAAGCTCGCCAACATCGATGAACGCGAGCTCACGCTCCGCGGCCGCGCCGCTGCGGGTCGTCTCTGGGAGAGGATGCAGGGGTACACCTGATGGGCGCGAAGGCCCCCGACTTCAAAGACGGCCAGATGCTGCCGGGCACGAAGTACCGCATCGTCCGCCAGATCGGCGCGGGCGGCATGGGCGTCGTCTATCAGGTGGTGAAGCCGCCGGAGATCCAGGGCGTGCTCAAGCTGATGAGCAGCGATCTGACGGAGCACGAGGAGTTCCGCACGCGCTTCCTCGACGAGGTGCGCGTGCTCGCGCAGCTCGATCATCCGAACATCGTGAAGGTGTTCGACTACGACAAGCTGCCCGACGGCACGCCGTTCTACGTGATGGAGCTCCTGCACGGTCGCACGGTGCGCGACGTGCTCGCGACGATGGGCACGCTCCCGCCGCGCGTCGCGTTCGAGGTGACGAGGCAGCTCTGCGAGGCGCTCCATTGCGCGCACACGCACGACATTCCGGTCGTCCATCGCGACATCAAGCCGGAGAACATCTTCCTCCACGCGCCGCGTCACGGTGAGCCGCAGGTGAAGCTCATCGACTTCGGCGTCATCGCCGTGGCCGATCGCGCGCACGACGGCGCGTTCGTCGGGACCTGGAAATATGCGGCTCCCGAGCAGATCCGCGGCGAGCGCGCGAC
>JAXDMI010001049.1:0-3186 GCA_034666145.1 Myxococcales bacterium
GGCTGCGAGAGGGACGGCGTTCCCCCGCTCGTCGAGGTCACCGAGGTCTCGCCCCGTGCGGTCGAGGTCGGCGATCGCATGGAGCTGGTCGGCGCCGGCTTCCCGCAGGGTCGCGCCGCTCGCGTCACCTTCCGCGGCACGCTCCTCCGGCCGGGTCATCCGCCGGTGCACGGCGCGACCGTCGAGAGCGAAGGCGTCGTCACCAGCTCCGACCACATCGAGATCGTGCTCAGCGAGCCGCTCGAGGAGCGCTTCTGCGGGCATGGCGATCACGCGCTGCACACCACGATGAACGGCGACGTCGAGGTGGCGTTCGCATCGAGCGCGCCCGGTGCGCCGCCGCTCGTCGGCGTGATGCACGGCATGACGCTCGACGTCTCGCCGTCGTCGGTGCCGGCGAGCGTCGTGCAGGCGCGCACCGAAGAAGGCGCGCGCGTGCTGGCGTTTCTCGGCGTCGAGCCGGGCGCGGCCACGCCGCGCGGGCTTCCGATCGAGAAGGTGAGCCCTGGTTCCCTCGCGGACCAGGCGGGTTTCCAGCCTGGTGACCTCGTCAGCGCCGTCGACGGCGTGCACGTGCGCGAGGTCTCCGACGTCGCCCCCGCCTCCGCGCGCGCGGCTCACTTCACGCTTCGCCACGGCGACTCCGGCACCGAGGAGACGAAGGCCGTCGCGATGATCGGCTACGCCGGCGAGCGCATCCCCACCGAATATGCGCCGGCGCTCCTGCTCGTCGGGCTCGCGCTCGCAGTCTTGCTGCTGCTCGTTCTTCCCGCGCCGGCCGTCGCGTCTGCGCTCGAGCTCCGCGTCGCACGTCGCCTGCGTTCGGGCGGCCCGAGGCGCGCCGCCGCCGCCTTGTTCGGACGTGGACCACGCGCCGTCGGCTCGGCGCTGGCCTCGGTGCTCGTCGCCACGTTCGCGCTCGGTCCGCACGTAATCGGTGACGACCTCGACGGCGCAGTGCTGCTCGTCGCGGCCGTCGCGCTCTTCCTCGCGGCGCGCGTTGCATCGGCGCGCGGCTCGCGCGGCTCGCTCCGCGCGGCCGCCGAGGTCGCTGTGCCCGGGCTGATCCTCGCTGCGGCCATCGCCGGCATCGTCATCCATGGCGGCGCGCTTCATCTCGTCGAGATCGTGCGTGCCCAGGGCGGCTCGCCCTGGGAGTTCGCGGCCCTTCGCCAGCCGGTCGCCTTCGTCCTCGCGCTTGCGTACGTCGGCGGCGTGCTCGTCCTGCTCCGCGCTCGTGACGAGGCGTCGCTGCTCAGCGACGTGCGCGTCGACGAGACGGCGACGGCGCGGCCTTCGAAAGCGGCGACCGCGATCGCCGCGCGCGCCGAGGACACCGGGCGCGTCCTCGAGCGCTTCGGCCTCGTCGTCGCCTGTGCGCTCGGCGTGGCTGCATTCTTCGGCGGCTGGCAGCTGCCGGGGGGCATCGAGCCGCGAACGACGCTCCTCCAGGTGGCAGGTGCCATGCTCTTCGTCGTAAAGACCTGGGGGCTCGCCGGCCTGATCCTCGGCGCCGCCTCGATCGCTTCGCCGTGGACGGCGCGTCAAGCTCGGGCATTCCTCCTCCGCCGCCTGGTACCGGCGCTCTTGATGGGCGCAGCCCTCGTCGCCGTCTCCCGCAAGCTCACGCCGAGCGAGTCGCTCGAGACGGCGCTCGGCATCACGGTCGTGACAGCGCTCGCGCTTTTCGCCCTCCGGACGGTCCTCCGCATCCGTGGCGCGATGATCCGGCCCGAGCCGCACGCGAGCCCTTTCCTCTGAATTCTTCGCCCGTTTAGCCTTAACCTGCTCCTGCGATGTTCGAGACGGCGGGCACCCTCACGATCGTCGAGCTCGCCTCGTCGCTCGTGGCGCTCGTCCTCCTTCCGTTGCTGTGGGCAGCGGTCGCGGCCATCTCGGCGATCCGAGGCGCCGGTGGACGCTTCGCGGTGCGCGTCGCCATCGCCACCTCCGGCGGCGCCTTCGGCCTCGCCGTCGCCCACGCGGTGCGCGCATCACAGATGTCGGCGGGACGTGTCGCCGAGCAGCACGTCGTCCAGCTCTCTCGGATCGGACAGCTCGATCTCGGGATCGATCTCGTCCGCGATCCGACGTCGGCGACGCTCGCCGTGCTCGCAGCGTTCGTCGGCTTCGCCGCGGTCCTGCACGTCGTGTGGACCCGCTCGAAGCGCGTTGCATCGCGCCTTGCCTGGACGGGCCTCGCCACGAGCGCAACGCTGCTCGTCGTCCTCGCCGACGATCTCCCCGCCGTTGCGGTCGGTCTCCAGCTCGCGACGCTCGCGGGCTGGGCGATCGCCGGCGGCGGTCGCGGCAAGCCGCTCGGTCTCGCGCTCGCCGGCGACTGGGCGGTGGTCTTCGGCGCGTGGATCCTCTTCTGGTCGCTGGGCGGCTCGTTCGGCACCTCGGGCTTCACGCCCGATCCGCTCCCGCGCTTCGCGATCGTCAGCGTCCCCGACGCGCCGCCTCCCGATGGCAAAGCGACCGTCTCGCTCACCACGTACGAAGACTCCATGGTGAGCTCGGATGACGGACCGCCGCTCCCCGGCGAGCCACTCCGCGCGCCGTTCACGCTCGCGCTCGATCCCGGCAACTACTCGTTCCGGATCCAGGCCGGCGCCGCCACCACCGATCTCCTCGTCACGCACGTCACGCTCGCGCCCGGTCATGCGTACGTGCTGATGCCGTATGGCCCGACCACCAGCATCCGCAACCTCGCCGATCAGCTCGCGGTGCCGAGGCCAACGCCCACCGGCCCCGTCTCGATGCGTGCCGTGCTCGGGACCCGCAGCATCGCCGGGGTGCGCGTCTCCACGATGGTGGGCATCATCGCGATGCTCGCAGCGCTCCTTCGCCTCGCGCTCCTCGGCAAGAGCGAGCGCGGTGGCCTCGCGTATGCGCTCGAGAGCGTGCCGCCCGTGGTGCTCGCGATGCACATCGCGCCGCTCGTCGATCCCGGCGTTGCGTCGGCCATCGCCATCGTGCCGGCCTTCGCGGCAGTGGTGCTCGGCGCGGCGGCGGCGGCATCACGAACACGCGACGGCGTTCCGCGCGCGACGCTCGCAGCGTTGGCGTCTCTCGCCGTCGCGGCCGCGTACCTCGGAGAAACGGCAGGCGCCGTGATGATCCTCGTCGCCGCCACGGTGGGCTGCGCGGCGATCACGGCGGCGCTCGACGCCGGCGTCGACG
>JAXDMI010001050.1:0-2872 GCA_034666145.1 Myxococcales bacterium
CGCCGACGCGTTCGTCGCGTTCGTCGACGGGGGCTCACGTTCGGCTGGGGCGCTCGAGGCGCCGCGGAGGAGGGCAAGGACCAGGAGGCCCGCGCCGCCCGCGACCAGGAGGCCTCGGCGCAGAGCGCGATCGCGACGCGTGCGTACGTCACGGCGGCGGAGCGCGCCCGAGCGGACACGCTCGGCGCGATCCAGGTCCCAGATGTCGTCGACGGATCGATCGCGCGCGCCGGCGACGAGCTGATCGAGGCGGCTGTTACCGATGCTCATGGCGTGCTCCGCGGGCTGGAGGTGGACGGGCCCAGGCGGCGTTCGAGACGCTCTTCTGCGTCGGCGACGCGGCGCTTCACCGTCGCGAGCGAGACCTCGCAGGCCGCCGCCGTTTCGGGAAGGCTCAGGTGCTCGACCCGATGCAGCACCCACGGGATGCGGAGATCTTCGGGCACGCGCGCGAGCGCATCATAGAGGTCGTCGACCGCGGCGCGGTCGCGCGGGTCCGACGCGCGCGGCGCGAAGTCGACCGTCCAGAACGCGAACATCATCCGGCGACGACGACGCGCGAGCACCCGGCGCGTGCGTCGCACCGCGACGGTGACGAGCCACGCACGCACCGCCGACGGATCGACGAGGCGCTTCAGTCCCTCGATGGCGTCGACGAACGTCTCCTGCACGATGTCGTCGAGCTCGCCGTCGTCACCCATGAGGCGATGAACGACGCCCGCGATGTACCGCGCGTGCTTCGCGTAGAGCGCCTCGAAGTCGATCGCTCCTTCGGTGGCCGCCGAGGAGGCGGCCCCTAGCGAAACGGGACGAGCGATGCTGACCACGCCCATTAAGTAGCGCTCAGCCCTCCGAACCGGCTCAGAAAAGATCGTGAATCTTCGGTGAGCCGAAATGGCCGGTTTCGCGTGCCTTTAGGCCATGGAGATCCTCGTCGCGCAGACCCCTGGCCGGTCGTCCGGACGGCTGGGCGGCCACCCCGCGGTGCCGGCCCTGGTCGGGATCGTCGCGGTCGGCGTCGTCATGGCCTGGGAGTTGGTGCGGCCCACGCTGCCCGTCCCTTACGAGCTCGCTGCCGCGGCGCGGTCGCCCGGCGCGGCCTCCTGGATCGGCCGGCTGCCGATGGCTGGGATGGCGGTGCTCGGAACGATTGCACTCTACATGCTCTTGGCGCGCACGGCCGAGAAGCGGGCCGGCGTCTACGCCGTCGCCGTCCTCGCCACGACGCCGGCGTGGTTCGTCCACGGACGAACCATGACCGGCGCGATGATGCCGATGGCTTGCTCGGTGACCATCCTCGCGGCGCTCGGCGTGGCGACGCTCGCGCCAGGCGTGACGACGCGCACGCGCGTCGTGGGGATCGCGATCGCGATCGCGGCGGCGGCGCTGTCGGTGATCGCGACGCGATGGGGGATGCCGCAGCGAGGGCTCGTGAGCGTGGCGGGCGTGCCGGCGATCGCGGTGGGCGCAGCGAGCGTGCTGTGGAGAAGAGCGGGAGCGGGAGCGGGAGCGGGAGCGAGTGCGCGAGCGGGAGCGGGTGCGGGAGCGAGTGCGGGTGCGGGGGTGCTCGCGGTGGGGGTGGTGCTCGCGTGTGGTGGGGCGGTCGTGGCGTTCGGGGGCGACGGATGGTTCGCCGATGTGTTGCTCGGGACACGCGCGCTGTCGGTTGGCAGGAGCACCTTCGATGCGCCGGTGGCGGCGATGGCTTACGGGCTCGTGCCTTGGACGCCGATGGTGCCGTTTGCGCTCGCGCGGCGGCCGAGCAGCGCGGGTCACCTCGCGATCATGATCGCGGCCGTGCTCGCCATCGGTGCGCACGCGGCGCTCGCGCCACGAACCGGTAGCACCACCATCGTCGGCGTCGCGGCGATTGCCGGCGCCGTCGCTGCGATGTTGCGTTCGCTCGAGGACGTACGGCGTCCCGCATTTTCGCTGGTCGCCGCGGTGCTCGCCATCGGATGGCTCGTCGCGCACGACGTCGGCCTCGCGCCCGAGCGCGTGCTCGTTGCGTTCGGCGCATCCGACACGGCGATCCCCGCAGCGCATGCCGCGGCATCGTCGCTCGCGATCCGGTCTTCGATCTGGCTGTGCATGGCGCTCACCGGCGTCGCGCTCGGCGTACCGCGCGCATGGCTCCCCGCCGGGCGCGGTCTCGCCGTCGTCGCCGCCGGCGTCTTCGCGGGCCTCGCGCTTCGCGCGCATGCGTATCCCGAGCTCCTCTCGCGCCTCTCGCCGGGAGCCGCGTTCGACGCGTGGGCCAAGCTGCATCGCGCCGGCGAGCCGCTCGGGTTGGTCGGCATCGATCGCCGCGCAGTGGCGTTCGCGCCCGGCACCGCCGTCGCTCCTCAGATCGACGCGCCCTCCGCAGGCCGATGGCTCGCTGCCGCCGCCGACGACTCCCGCCCGCGCGCCACCGGCCAGCCGCGTCGCTTCCTCGCGCTTCCGCCCGCCGAGCTACCGCGCGTCAACGCCGAGTATCGCGCGGCACACGCGCGCAACGTCCCGGTGCTCGCCGGCATCGGCAGCACGACACTGCTCGCCGCGAGCGCGCTCGCCGAGGGCGAGCGGAGCGACAATCCCTTCGACGCGATCGTGCTCGGCACGCCGCCCACCGGGCTGCGCTCGCTCGGCGGCGCCGTGCTCGACGATCGTCTCGACGCCGTCGGCTGGCAGCTCGTCGATGCGAAGGGCCACGTCATCGACGCGATCCCTCGCGGAAGCCGCAGCGCGCACATCCGGATCGTCACCGCCGTTCGCGGAGGCCCCGGCAGCGCGGTCAATGCCGGTGGATTGAGTGGATACTGCACGTTTCTCCACATCGATCATTCCCCGTCGCGGTTCAGCGCGGAGCATCGCGAGCTCCCCTACCCCC
>JAXDMI010001051.1:0-7116 GCA_034666145.1 Myxococcales bacterium
CGGTTTCATAGCCTCGATCAGGCTGGTCGCGCGGCTCGCGCTGGTCGCGCTGCTCGCGAGCACGCTGAGCGTCACCGGCTGCGTCGTGAACGAGGCCGAGTCGCCGACGCGCGGCGTGGTCGTGAGCGGACCGCCGCCGGCGCCGGTGCGCGAGGACCGACCGGCCGCGCCGGGTCCGCAATCCGTGTGGGTCGGGGGCTACTGGCACTGGACCGGCATCCAGTACTCCTGGATTCCTGGCCACTGGGACGCGCCGCCTCCCGGCTCGACGTGGAACGCGCCGGTCTACACCGCCCGTGACGGCCGCTACTTCTACGAGAGCGGCAGCTGGAAACCGGGCGACGGCCAAACGCGCAACGCGCTGCGCTGAGCTCGGCCCAGTTTGCCCAGTTGGGCTGATTGCGTGCAGAAAGCACGCAACCTGCGCGGCATCCGGCCGACCGGGCGGCCATGCGCACCTTCCTCTCCGCCGTCGCCGCGCTCGCGGCCGCTTTCGCCTTGTTCCCTCTCGCCGGCTGCTCCTCGTCGGGCGACGCCAAGCCCGCCATCGAGAAGACTTGCGTGAAGACCGCGTGCGATCAGCGGACGGCGCACGACGATCAGGCATGCTCGAGCTGCCTCCATGCGTGCTCCGGTGCGTCCTACGCCTGCGACTCGAGCAGCGCCTGCGCGCTCAGCTGCGGGAGCAGCACGGAGTGCTCCGACAGCGAGCGCTCGCAGTGCGTCCAGCAAGGGTTCACCGTACGCATCGACCACGAGCCCTCTGCGGAGCTGCTCGCGGCGTGCAACCGGACGTTCGATCACATCGAGATGTGCCAGCTCGAAATCCCCGGCAAGGACCGGAGTGTCTGCGCCCTCTGGGCGAAGGCCGAGAAACCCGAGAACGCACGGCTCTACGATTGCGTCGCGACGAAGGCCTGCGCCTATGACGGGACCGACTGCGACCTGCCGGCGACGACGCTGGGCGACGACTTCTGTGACGCGCTCGAAGCGAAATGCGGCGCGCCACTAGGCGTGTACTGCAATGGCGACGACCGCAAGACGCTCAACGACAACGGCGCGTGGTGGAGGGAGGACGTCGTCGCGCTCGCGAAGTCGTGCCTCTCCTACCCCACCTGTGAAGATGCCTTGGAATGTCATCTCGCCTGGCGAACGGCGGTCGGCTTCTGACGAGCTCGGGAACTAGGCCGCACAGCGGGTGTCCGCATCAGCGGCTGTCGGCGCTTCGCCGGCGGCGCTAAGCTTGCGGAATCGATGCGGCCTCTCCAGCTCGCGCTCCTCTTCGTGCCCGTGATCGTGGTGGCGCTTGCGCCGCCGGCGGTCGCGCAGCGACGTGGGAGCGCACCGGTGCTGCACGAGCCGATCCCGCCCGATGCCCGTGAGGACATCGCGCTGTCCGTCTCGCTCGACGGGGACATCCCCGCCGCCATCAACACGCCGCGCGGGCTCGTGCAGGCGCCCGATCCCGCGAAGCCGGTCGGGACCGGCGACAGTCCGTACAACCACGCGCCCGGTGACGCGCGCGACACGTCGTTCCATCCCGATCGCGATACGCGCCGTCCCGACGTGCTGCCGTACGACGATCCGTTCTCGCCCTCGACCGCGCCGTTCAAGCGCCTGAGCGCGTTCGACACGGTCGATGCATCATACACGCTTTCCGTGCGAGACGCGCACACCACGCCGCTGCCGGTGATGCCCACGCCCGCTCCCGATGCGAGCGAGGAGCAGTTCTACGCGGACATGGTCGTCGACCTCGTCGCCGGGCAGAAGGTCCGCGTCCCGAGCGTGGGTCCCGGCGCACGCGTGCTGCGGGCGCGCGCCGGCGTGGGCACGCAGGACGTTCGCTTCCAGCTCTGGAAGGACGGCGCCGAGAACTGGTTCATCGAGGCCGAGTCGTCGACGCGCGCGCGCATCGTGATGGAGCTCTCGGCCCCGCGCGCGGCGTTCGGCGGCGACTTCGGCAACCCGTCGTGGGCGGAGCTCTTGCCGCTGCCGCCTCTGCCCAACGCCGTGCAGCGCTCGGCGAACGAGGTCACGGCGAAGATCGGCGTCTCGCGCCGGCTCAGCCCGCGCGACGACGTCACGAAGCTCGTCGCGTATTTTCGCGGCTTCACCGATTCGGAAGATCCGCCTGCCCCGTCGCGCGACATCTATCTCGACCTCGCGCTGTCGCGCAAAGGCGTGTGCCGCCATCGCGCGTTCGCGTTCATGGTGACGGCGCTGTCGCTCGGCTTGCCGACGCGCATGGTGGTCAACGAAGCGCATGCGTGGGTCGAGCTCCACGACGGGCGCATGTGGCGGCGCGTCGATCTCGGCGGCGCCGGGCAGACGCTGCACGATCCGCTCTCGAACAACGTCCCCTACGATCCGCCGCCCGATCCGTTCGCGTGGCCGCAAGGCGCGACGCGTGGCGACGATCTCGCGGATCGCGCGCGGCATGCACGCGCGGGGAGCTCCTCCTCGCCGCCGGGCTCACCGTCGTCGTCGCCGAGCGTCACGCCGGTGGGTCCGTCGAGCGCATCGGGCGCATCGAGCTCGGGCCCCAACGGCAACGACGATCCCAACGGCGCATCGAGCTCGGGCGGCGCATCGGGCTTCGGACAGAGTGGCCCGAACGGACGAAAGCCCGGGACGCCGGACGATCGTCCGCCGGCCATCGTCACCATGTCGCTGGCGGGCGCCGACGCGCATCGCGGCGCGCCCTTCAAGGTGCGCGGTCAGGTGTCCGCCGACGGCGAGCCGTGCGGTCACGTCACCGTCGAGATCGTGCTCCACAGTCGACAGCAAGGCGACGTCGCCATCGGTCAGCTTGCCACCGACGAGCGTGGTGCATACGACGGCGCCATCGTCCTTCCCTCGGCCGTGCCGCTCGGCGACTACGACGTGCAGGCGCGCACGCTCGGTGACAACCGTTGCGGCATCGGGTTCTCGCGATGAGCAGCGCCTTCGTTCCGTTCCTCTACGAGCTGCGTGCCCGCAAGGTGAAGGTCGGCGCGCAAGAGGCGATCGCGCTCGCTCGCGCGCTCGAGATGGGGCTCCACGACAGCTCGCTCGACGGCTTCTATCACCTCGCTCGCGCCATCTGCGTGCATCGCGAGAGCGATCTCGACAAGTTCGACGAGGCGTTCCTCGCGCACTTCAAGGGCATCACCATCGAGAGCATGGAGCTCGCCTCCGAGCTCGAGGAGTGGCTGAAGGATCCGGCGAATCGCAAGGAGCTCACCGCCGACGAGCTCGCCGCGCTCGAGTCGATCGACATGGAGTCGCTCAAGAAGCTCTTCGAGCAACGCATGAAGGAGCAGAAGGAGCGCCACCAGGGCGGCAACCGCTGGATCGGCAGCGGCGGCACGAGCCCGTTCGGGCAGCAGGGCACGAACCCTTCGGGCCTCCGCGTCGGCGAGATGGCCGGTGGTCGGAGCGCGATGGGCATCGCGGACGCCCGTAAATATAGGCCTTATCGCTCCGACATCGTGCTCGACGTGCGACAGATCGAGGTGGCGCTCCGCAAGCTGCGCGCCTTCCAGCGCGAGGGCCGGGAGGACGAGCTCGACATCGACGGCACCATCGACGCGACCGCGAAGAACGCCGGCGAGCTCGAGATCGTGCTCCGCGCGCCGCGGAAGTCGAACGTGCGCGTGCTGCTGCTGATGGACGTGGGCGGCTCGATGGATCCGCACACGCAGATCGTGTCGCGGCTCTTCTCGGCGTCCAAGCGCGCGTCGAACATCCGGCAGCTGAAGACGTACTACTTCCACAACTGCGTCTACGGACGCGTGTACGAGACGGAGCGCTTCAGCGAGCCGCAGTCACTCGACGACCTGCTCCACGAGCTGGGGCCGGAGTGGAAGCTCGTGATGGTCGGCGACGCGGCGATGCATCCCGCGGAGCTGCTCGGCGCCGGCGACTACGAGTACTACGCGACGGGTCATCATGGTCCGGCGCAGACCGGCATGAAGTGGCTGACGAAGCTCGCGGATCACTTCCGGCGCGTCGCGTGGCTCAACCCCGATCCGCCGAACTACTGGCGAGGCGGCACCGCGGAACAGATCAGCAAGGTGTTCCCGATGTTCCAGCTGACGCTGGACGGCCTCTCCGAAGCGATCACGCACCTCTCCAAAGGCGACCTCCGCAAGAAGTAGGCGACTACTTCGCGACGGCTTCGGGGAGCGACGTGATGTTCTCCTTGCCTGCCGGCACGGTGAGGGAGGAGCCCTCGAGGTCCTTGCCGAGCGGCTCGTACGGACCGCCCAGGCACTGCGCGAGGAAGATTTCGCTCACGGCGTTGAACGATTTGCGGTTCTCGGGGCGCGCGAAGCCATGGCCTTCGTCGGGGTAGAGCACGTAGGTGACCGGGATGTTCTTCGCCTGCATCGCCTTCACGATGGAGTCGCTCTCGACCTGCTTCACGCGCGGGTCGTTCGCCCCCTGACCGATGAGCAGCGGCTTCCGGATCTGATCGACGCGCGTGATCGGCGAGACCGAGAGCAGGTACTTCCGCCCCTCCTCCGTGCGATGGTCGCCGACGCGGCTCGTGAGCCTCTCGACCTCGGCCTCCCAGTACGGCGGGATCGCCTGGAGCAACGTGACCAAATTCGACGGACCGACGATGTCGACGCCGCATGCGAACACGTCGGGCGTGAACGTGAGGCCGACGAGCGTGGCATAGCCGCCGTAGCTACCGCCGTAGATGGCGACCTTCTCCTTCTGCGCGATCTTCTCGTTGACCGCCCAGTTGACGGCGTCGATGAGGTCGTCGTGCATCTTCGCGGCCCACTGCTTGTCGGCGGCGTTGACGAACTTCTTCCCAAACCCGGTCGAGCCTCGATAGTTCACGCTCAGCACCGCATAGCCGCGCGATGCGAGCCACTGATGCCGCGCGTTGAGCGAGAAGTCGTCGCGTCCCCATGGTCCGCCGTGGACCAGGAGCACCATGGGGAGCGGGCCCTTGCCGGCGTCGGGCTTGCCGTCGGCATCGGCATCGGCGTCGCGCGGCAACGTGAGGTAGCTCACGAGGTCGAGGCCATCGCGTGACTTGAGGATCACGGGGTGCATCTTCGCGAGCTTCACGTCCTCGAGCGCCTTCGTGTTCGAGAAGAGGAACGTGAGCTTCTTCTTCGCGCGGTCGTAGCTCCAGAACTTCAGCGGCGCGTCACTCTGATCCGTCGAGACGATCCACTGCTTGTCGTCGAGAGAGCGACTGCGGATCTCGACGTTGCCCGGCGCGGTGGTCTGGATGACGTCGAGATCGGCGCGCAGTGAAGCGTCGATCACATGCCAGCGCAGGCGGTCATACGTGGCGAGGGCCGCCTGCACCTTGTACTCGGTGGGGTGCTGGACGATGTCGTTGACGTCGGCCTGACCGTCGTCGAGGAGCACCTTGGTCTTCTTGGTCGCGAGATCGAGCTCGACGAGCGCCGCGGTGTCGCGCCCGCGGCTGTCGGCGAGATAGGCCTTGGTGCCGTTCTTGTCGAAGCCGAGCACGCGCGTGGTGAGCGCATCGCCGGCGGGCACCGTGGTGATCTCGTGAAAGCCGCCTTTGCCGTCGGGTTCCATGACCGACGTGCTGCCGTCCTTCAGCGGCTTCTGAGCGAGGCGCAGCCTGAAATCGTGATCGAACTGGAACGAGAAGAACCCGTCGTTCTGCTGCACGAGCTTTCGCTTGCCGGTCACGATGTCGACGCGATGGACGTCGTGATAGCGCTTGTCGCGATCGTTGAGGCCGACGAGCACCTCGCGCGGGAAGCGATCGCTCATCTCCTCGAGCCGCGCCTGAGCGCCGTCGAGCGGCGTGAGATCCTTGTCGGTGCCGGTCTTGAGGTCGACGCCGTGGAGGTGCCAGTTCTCGTCGCCGTCCTTGTCCTGCACGTAGAGGACGTGGTCGTTCGTGTACGCCCAGCGATAGAAGCGGATGCCGCGCTTCTTGTCCTGCGTGACCGGCTTCGCTTTCGTGAGATCGGACACGGGCGCGACCCACACGTTCATCACGCCGTCGACGCTCGAGAGATACGCGAGGCGCTTGCCGTCAGGGCTCAGCGTCGGCTGCGCGCGATCGGGGTTCGAGAAGAGCACGCTGCGCGGCAGCAGCGTCGCGTCGGCGCGCGGCGGCGCCTGTTTCGGAGCGGGCACCGCGGGGTTGGGAACGCCGCCGATCGACGCGAAGACGCTGTGCTTCTTGGCGACGGCGGGCGGCGCATTCGACGCACCTCCGCAGCCCGTGAAGAGGAGAAACAGCGCGAAAACGGCGGGGATGCGACGCATGGGCGCCGATTTACCCTAAAAAAGGCGCGACGCACATGGTGGTAAATTGAGGATAAAAAACCACTTGCGCGCACACGATCCAGGTGTCAGAAGGCACCTCGCGTTGCGGTTCGGCCGTCTGCCTCGGCAGGGTCTACCGCGCGAAAGGTGTCCGAGCGCATGTGCCGCTCGGGGGCCCCATCGACGAGCCACGCGCCGAAAATCCGCGTTTCCCGTCGACGCCGCATTGCAGAAAGGAAGTTTGGAGCCCGAAGATCATGTTCCGCCACATCAGCGCGCTTGCCGCCGTCGTTTGCCTCTCGTTCGCCCCGTCCGTCATCGGATGCGCGGCACCCACCGATGAAGGCGATGCCGTCGCCGCCGAGGAGACGACGTCCGATCTCGTCTCGAGCAGCGCGTACTTCGAAACCTTTCAGGGGCTCGATGCCCACTACTACTTCAGCATGACGGCCGGCAACGGCCAGAACGTGCTCCGCTCGCAGGGCTACACGAAGCTCGCGTCCGCCCAGAACGGCGTCGCGGCCGTGATCGCGAACGGCAACGACAAGCGCCAGTTCGACGTCAAGCAGGCGACGAACGGCGACTGGTACTTCAACCTTCGCGCCGCCAACAACGAGATCATCGGCACGAGCGAGCTCTACGCGTCGAAGTCGAACGCCGAGCGTGGCGCGCGCACCGTCCGCGCCCTCGTCCGCCTCGCGCGCAACGGCTCGCAGGCTGCTCCCCGTCGCGAGAGCTTCGAGCTCTTCACGGGCGAGGACGGCAAGTCCTACTTCCACCTGCGCGCCGCCAACGGCGAGATCATGCTGGGCTCGCAGGGCTACACCGCCGCTTCGAGCGCGCGCGGCGGGATCGCCT
>JAXDMI010001052.1:0-3779 GCA_034666145.1 Myxococcales bacterium
TCACCGACTCGCTCACCAGCGAAGTCACCGCGTTCTACTCGGCCTCGAACGATCTCGTCTCACGCAGCACCGCCGCGACGCCGCTCCTCGCCGAGGCGCTCGTGCAGCAAGGCACGGGTCGATCGTACGGCGCGCAGTTCTTGTTGCGACAGGAGCAGGCCGGCAGATTCTTCGGCTGGGTCAGCTACAGCATCATCCGCAGCTTGCGGCAGGACTCGCCGACCAGCGACGAACGCGTCTTCGACTACGATCAGTCGCACGTCTTCACCGCGGTCGGCTCGTACGATCTCGGGCACGGGTTCGAGGTCGGCGCGCGAGCGCGCTACGCGACGGGGTTCCCGCGCACCCCGGTGATCGGGAGCTTCTACTCGCCGCGCACCGATCGCTACGAGCCGATCTTCGGAGCGCACAACTCGGATCGCATCCCCGCGTTCTGGCAGATCGACCTTCGCGCCGCCAAGCGCTTCAAGCTCGGACGCACCGATGCCGAGATCTACCTCGACGTGCAGAACGTGACCAATCACGCGAACGCCGAGGAGATCGTCTACAGCTTCGACTACCGCAAGAAGGCGTACATCACGGGGCTGCCGACGCTCCCGGTGCTGGGGTTCAAATGGACGTTCTGACGCGTCGAAACGCGGCGGCGGCGGCGGTGGTGCTGGCTGGCGTCGCGCTGGTGGTCGGGTGCAAGCCGGACCTCGATCAGCGTGCTTCGCGCATCACCTCGACGCGTGTGCTGGCGATGCGCAGCGAGCCTGCGGAGGTCGAGCCACGGGAGATGGTGAGCTTCACCGCGCTCGTGGTCGATGCCGACGGTCGCGCCGACACGGTGCCGCCGCCGAGCTGGGCGTATTGCACGGCACGCAAGCCGCTCGCCGAGCTCGGACCGGTCAGTACCGCATGCTACGCGCACGATCCCGCTGCGTTCGTGGGCGTCGGTGTAGGGCCGCGCGTCGATGCCGCGATGCCGAGCTCCGCGTGTCGCGACTTCGGCCCGGAGGTGCCCACCGCCAAGCCCGGTGAGTCCTACGGGCGGCCCGTGGATCCGGATCCGACCGGCGGCTACTACCAGCCGCTCACGCTCTTCCTGGGCGGCGGCGATGGCGACGTCTCCGTGGATACTACACGCATCTCGTGCGGCGTTGCGGGCGCGTCCTCGGACGACGTGATCGTCTTCCGCCAGCGCTATCACGCCAACCAGAACCCGCGCATCGA
The DNA here is from genome assembly GCA_034666145.1 of Myxococcales bacterium. GTDB lineage: Bacteria > Myxococcota_A > Polyangia > Polyangiales > Polyangiaceae > Labilithrix. The sequence goes on from JAXDMI010001052.1 coordinate 1,216, forward strand.
CGGGATCCAGATCGACGGCGTGGAATTTCCGGCGGACGCGACGGCGCCGCCGCGAGCGATCGCCCGCGGCGCGCACGTCGCGTTTCATGTGGTGTGGCCGACGTGCCCCGCCGTGGACGCATGCGGTGACGGCGTGTGCGGTCCCGATGAATCGCGCCTCGACTGCGCCGCCGACTGCGCGATGCCCGTGGGCTGCGCCGGCTCCGAGCGTTATCTGTACTTCGACGCCGAGGCGAGGCAGCTCGTGGCGCGTCACGAGTCGATGCGCGTGTCGTGGTTCGCGACGGCGGGGACGTTCGATCGTGATCGAACGGGTCGCGGGTCCGACGAGCTGGAGACCTCGAGCGACAACACGTGGGCTGCGCCCGCGGACGCGACGACGGTTCGCGGATGGGTGGTCCTTCGCGACGACCGGGGCGGCGTCGCGTGGCGATCGTTCGCCCTGGACGTGCGCTGAGGACGGGTGGGGGGAGCGGAGGATGTTGCGGAGAGACCCCGCGGCCAAGCCGCGCAGCCTGGCTCAGCGACGCCACGGACGCCTTCTCGTCGTCGACGGTGACGAGGGGCGGCGGCTCGCGCTCGCTGATGCGCTGAAGGGCGACGGACACGATGTCGAGGAAGCCTCGAACGCTCTCTCGGCTGCTCGGCTCGCCATCCGGTCGCCTCCCGACCTCGTCATCGCCGACGTCGCCCTCGAGGACGTCTCCGGCATCACGCTGTGCACGGCGCTCCGGCGTGACCCCGAGACGATTCGCGTGCTCGTGCTCGTGCTGTCGAGCGTCGGCTCGGAGGCGGAGCGCGTCGAGGCATTCGAAGCCGGCGCAGACGATTACATGACGAGGCCGTTCAGCACGCGCGAGCTCCTCCTGCGCGCGCGTGCTTTGCTGCGGCGTGTTCCGCTTCCGAAGAAGCGGGGCGCCGACCCGCGATAGCCGCTGGACGGTCAGGCGGCTCGGGCGCTCAGCGCTTCTTCTTCTTGTCTTTGTTCCGCTTGGGGAACGTCGGCACGGGGAAGCCTTGCTTCCCGGTCGGCTTCGGCGGAACCGGGTTCTCGGCGCGGTCGTGCGCGGCGGCCAGCTTCGCGCCGGGCGACGACGCGCGGGCCGCAGCTTCTGCCGCTTCGGCCTCGAGCTTCTTCTTGTCGACCGGGATCGGCGCGGCGAGGACGCCGTGCACGTAGAGATAGCGCACGAGCTCGGGCGCGAGCTGGATGTCGTGCTTCTCGTCGAGGCGTTCGAGGTTCTCCTCGAGGGTCTCGCTGGCGCGGAACATCCCCAGCGTGTCGAAGAGATCCTTGTCGAGCGAGAACGCGTCGTACGGGTTGTACGTCGTCACGACGACTTGCGCGCCTGCCTCGCGCTTCTTCAGGTTGCTGGGCCTGATGAGATGCTCGGGCAGCTTTGGCTCGTGGATCTGCTCGTACTTTGCTTCCATGCGCGCGAGCATGCCGCGGCCTTCCGGCGCGTCGTCGACGAAGCGGTCGAAGTCGGCCTTCGGCAGCGCCAGCACGCGCTTGTAACAGAGGATGTAGAACTCCTCTTCGCGGTCGACCCATTCTCCCCAGTAGCTGAGATAGTCGACCGCGTTGGGGCCGCGGTCCTCGATGTCCTCGCGCGTGAGCGCGCCGTTCGCGACGTTCGGCTCGTTCACCGTGCGATCGACGGTGTAGGCCGCGAACTGCGCGAGCGATTTCTCGGTGTGGAACAGATACACCTTCAGCGAGTCCCAGAAGTCGAAGCCCGGCTTGCCCGCCTCGTACTTGCAGAAGTACGTCGAGCAGACCGCCTCGCGATACTTCCAGACCGTGCAGCGGCCCCCGTTCTCCTTGTCGAAGTAGGGGCACATCATCGGCAGCGACCGACCGAAGAAGCCGTGACCGCGCGCGGCCGAGTACAGGAGGTTGTACTTTCGCGGAGGCGCGATGAACTGCGGAGTCACGCCGATGCGCGACGCGATCTTCTCGCGGATGCGGCGACGACCTTCCGCGAGCTCCTCACTCGTGTCGGCGAGAATGGCGCCGACGAGATAGTTCGGGAGGTTCGGATGATAGGTGCAGCACTTCGCGTCGGGATGGAAGTAGTCCATGGCGACCGGCGCGGTCTGACCGTGATCGCACATGGCGCACGTGTCGCAGGTGGCGCGCGTCTCGACCACCTCGGGCCGATCGAAGAAGTCGGGAAAGAGGTGCCCGTAGACCGGATTGAGCTTCTTGCGGAGCGTGACGGGACCGTCGGCCATGGCGACTGCAATAGCAGATGGGTACGCAGAAACCGAGCGGACCTATCGCGGACCATCGACCACGAGCGTTAGGATCACTTCGATGACCTTTCTTCGCGCCGATCGCCGCGTCCAGCGCTTCGTCCTCGGGTCCGTGGCCTGCATGGCCCTCTCGCTGTTCGCGTTCCACTGCGGGACCGAGCAGGTCTCGGCCGAGTTCCCGGGCGGCGTCGGTGGTGACGGGGGTGGCGGCGACGGTGTCGTTCACGTCGGAGACGCATTTCTGGTTCGAGTACCAGGGCGGCGAGCACTTCGACTTCGCGGGTGACGACGACACGTGGATCTTC
>JAXDMI010001053.1:0-3528 GCA_034666145.1 Myxococcales bacterium
CTTCGCTGGGACATCGAGCGCCCTGGGCAGACGTTGCGGATGCCCGCGCCCATCCCGACCTGGGACGGCGTGCAGTACGTCGACTCGGCCGCACTCCCGACGTTCCGCACCGGCGACGGTACCGGCAACTTGCCCTAGGTCTCGAACGCGTCCCGCCGCAAAGAGACGTGCGTGTATTCATTGCTGCCTGGGCCCGTCACGGGGTCCACTGGCCCGCAGAGGAGATCACGCCATGCGGCTGAACCAGAGGCTCGAGACGCTCGCTTTCACCGTCGTCGTCGCCGTCGCGAGCGCGTGCGGGAACACGGGGGATCCGATCGCTACACCCCCGGCAGCGCCCACGCCCACTGCGCCCGCCGGCACCGGCGCTGCCGATCCGGTCGTCACGCCTCCCTCCTCCATGACGCCCGCAGCGACGCCACCCGCGACGACCGCGCAGCCGCCGGTCGCGCCGGCGGCGCCGCTCACCGCCTCGAGCTGCTTCGCGTCGCTCAAGGGCGCCGTGCCCGGCCCCGACTACGACAAGTCGAAGCCCGTCATCGTGCCGAGCTGCTCCGGCACGCACCACCAGACGATCACGGGCGTCCAGAAGGTCGTCTTCCTCGGCGACTCCGTCACCACCGGGACGCCGCCGACGCTGCCGGGACAGATCTATCGCGATCGCGTCACGGCTGGCGCGAAGACACGCTTCGGCAACAACATCGCCGTCGCCGATTGCTCCGCGTGGGGCGCCGACACCGAGGACTTCCTCGGCAACAAGAACCAGCTCCCGACGTGCTTCCCCGGCGCGAGCGAGCCGAAGCGAACGCTCATCGTCATGACGATGGGCGGCAACGACATCGCGAGCTGGGCGAGGGCCAAGCTCTCCACCGCCGACGCGATGGTGCAGGTCGACGCCGCCGCCGACCGCCTCCGCGCCGCCATCGACTGGCTGCAGGCACCTGGTCGTTTCCCCAACGGCGTGTTCGTCACGTTCGCGAACGTCTACGAGTACACGGACACGTCCGGCGATCTCGGGAGCTGCCCGACCGCGCAGCTCGCGAGCATGAGTGGGACCTGGCCCACCGGCGTGCCCGCCATCGTGCATCTGCAGGAGCGCTACCTGCAGATCGCCACCGAGACGAAGACCGACATGATCTTCCTCCTCGAGCACTTCTGCGGTCACGGCTACAAGCGCGACGACCCGACCTTGCAGTGCTACCGCGGTCCCGGCGCCGAGCTCTGGTTCGATCTCACCTGCATCCATCCGTCGCCCAAGGGCCACGAGCAGATCGCGAACCTGTTCCTCGACGTCATCGACGGGACCTGACCGAGCGGACTGACGGCGGATCGGCGCGGGTCCAGATCACCCGCGCGATCCCGGTGAATCACGGGCGATCCGAGGCCGTCGCGGCAGGCACACCCCCTGCTACACGGCTCGCATGCGCTCGCTCCGGACGTTCGCGCGCGTGGCGCTCGTCGCGCTCCTCGCCTTCGGCGCAGGCTGCAGCGGCACGCCGCCGAGTGAAGACTCCGCGAGTGCCGACGATGCCGTCACCAGCATCGCGAACACGGCCGTGAAGGAGCAGCTCGTCGGCACCTGCTGGCTCTACACGACGGCAGCATGGGCCGAGGCGCTCCATCTCCGCGCGACCGGCACGACCGTCGATCTCTCGGAGGCGTACTGGACGTACTGGCTCTTCTACGAACGCATCACGCGCGGCGAGGTCGGCGACGGCGGCTCGCTCGACGAGAGCGGCACGTGGGGCCGCGCCGCACAGCTCATCGAGCGCTACGGCGCGATGCTCGAAGCGGATTTCATCCCCGAAGAAGCTTCGCGTCCCGCATCCGAGCGCACCATCGACGCCATGAACGCCATCATGGTGTCGCTCGCCGCCGGCAAGCTCGCGACCCCGGCGAGCCGCAACGATCGCGCGCTCGTGCGCGCCGAGCTCGACGCGGCGTTCGAACTGCGACCTGCGATGACCGATGCGCTCGACTCGACCTTCGGCAAGGACGGGCGCCGCGCGCTCACTGCGACGAGCGGTACGATCACGCACGCCCGGGACTTCGCAGTCGTCTCCGGTTCGCTCTCCGATCTCATCGGCCGCGCTCTTCCAGAGACGAACGACAACCATCGCGCGGGCCCGAGCGCCTGGAAGCAGGTGATGTACCCGGCGGCCGCGCCCGATCGGCGTGCCGTGCTCCGTCGCGTCCAGCGCTCGCTCGATGACGGCCTGCCGGTGATCATGGCGTGGAACGTCGACCACCTCGCGCTCGGACCGAGCGGCGAGTTTCGCGCGCCGTCCTCGTCGAAGGGCGCGGTGGAGGCGCACCTGTCGCTCGTCACCGACTATCAGGTGTCGAACGTGCCCGGCTTCGGCGTGCTCCCCGTCGGTCAGCCCGAGACGCGGCCCGACGCGCTCGCCGCTGGATTGAGCGACAATGCGATCGTCGATCTGCTGCGCATCAAGAACTCGTGGGGCAGCCAGCCTCGACAAGGCAGCACGATCCCCGCCGGCTATCACGATCTGTTTCGCGGCTACTACGACGCTTCGCTCGAGAGCTGCGAGGGTGCCGCGTGCCGCAAGTCCCAGGCGCTCAGCTACGTGATCGTGCCCTCGGGCTACTGAGTCTTCGTGCTAACGTCGCGCCGATGCGTGGGCGCCTGTTCGCGTTCGCTCTCTCTTGCCTCGCTTGCGTGGCTGCGCTGCTCGCGTCGACGAACGCGAACGCGTGGTATTTCCCCGAGCACGTCGTCCTCCTCACCGACGGCCATGCCGCGCTCGCGCCGGAGCTGCGTGCGATCATCGCCGACGCCGTCGCTGCCGCGCGTCGCGAAGGACTGAACCTCTGCGAGCGGACCGATCTTTCGCTCGACGAGGTGCTGCGCAACACGCCGCTCCACACGCGGATGATCCGCACGCCCGCGAGCGTGCCATGCGTGCCGTACGTCGCGCTGCCGGGGCTCGCCGGCGATCACGCGTCCGACGTCGACGAGCTCCGTGCCGTGCTCTCCGGGCGGTTGGGGATCGAGCTCGTGTCGACCGTGGCCTACGAATGGCGGCGCTTCCGCGAGAACACGCTGCGCGGACAGACCTCGCTCGATCGCATGTCGTACGTGCACGACCTCGACGTCGCGCTCTACTTCATCGACTCGGGCTACGTGACGCGCGCGCGAGCCACGCGCGTTCACTTCCGCGACGTGGGCCGGCCCTTCGACGACGTGCTCCGCGATCTCGCCTCGCAAGGACGCATCGACGACCAGCTCGGGCGCATCGTCTTCCACCACATGCGCTCGCTCATCCTCGCCGCGAACGGCAGGCGCGTCGAGGCGCTGCTCGAGCACGCCTTCGCCATCCACTTCCTCGAGGACGCGTTCGCGTCCGGTCACCTCGCGATGAGCGACGCTTCGTGGGCGCTCGGTCGCGACGCGGTGCGCTTGCGGCACGATGCGTTCAACGCGGAAGGCCTCACCGTGAAGCGCGCGATGAGCCGCGAGCCGTGCTCGTCGCTCGCGGCCGGCACCGTCGAGCTCGCCGGCCTCCC
>JAXDMI010001054.1:0-12823 GCA_034666145.1 Myxococcales bacterium
ACGTCGTGGCCGTCGCTCCAGACGGACCTCGTCAACGCGGGCGCCGACTGGGTCGATGCGGAGGTGATCGTCGACGACGGTCTCGTTACGAGCCGCAAGCCCGACGACCTGCCGGCATTCAACGCGAAGATGATCGAGGAAATCGAGGAGGGCCTCCATGGCGAGGCGCGCAAGGCACGGACGGCGTCGCGCGGGCAGGCACAGCGCACCTCCGCGCCACGTTGACCACGCCGCCGTAGAGGGCAAGATCATGCGGAAAATGGCGGAAATTTACGCCGTTTCTCGCATGTGCTTGCCCTCTTGCCGGTGATGGTCGCGCTGCTATCTTCGAAGCTCACGACGTCGCCGGGCACGGATCGAGACTCTCGTTTGAGGAACGGGCGGGATCGGGCACGACTCGCAGACGCGCAGTGAATGGGCGGTGTGCGGAGCATGTTTGCTGTTTTTCGCGTTTCGCGTTCGTGAGCTCCGTTGCCCGCCGGTCCCCATCCCGATCCGAGACGGCTCCAGGCGGTGATGAGGACTCCTTGGAAGTGAATCCAGGAGCTGTGGAAAGAGACTGCTCATGAGCTCGCGGTTGTACGTCGGCAACCTCTCGTACGAGACGGATACGGAAACGTTGAGGCAGGGTTTCGCCACTGTGGGAGAGGTCACCGACGCGCACGTCGTCACGGATCGTGAGAGCGGCCGTTCACGCGGCTTCGGCTTCGTCACGATGGGGACACCGGACCTGGCGAAGAAGGCGATCGAGACGATGAACGGCGCCGTCATCGACGGTCGCTCGATCCGCGTCAACGAGGCCGAAGAGCGGCCGCGCGGCGGCGGCGGTGGAGGCGGTGGCTTCGGCGGCGGCGGCGGTGGTCGCGGCGGCGGAGGCGGCGGCTACGGTGGCGGTGGTGGTGGCGGCGGTTACGGCGGCGGCGGCGGTGGCCGCGGCGGTGGTGGCCGGGGTGGCGGTGGTCGCGGCGGTGGCCGCGGCGGCGGCGGCGGCGGCTACTGAAGTCGGCTGAACGACACGGCTGAACGAGCCTTTTGAACACACGACGGCCGCGTTGCTCTCGAGCAGCGCGGCCTTCGTCGTATCGCGTCTCGTCCCGGGCTCGTTCCTGCGTTCACTTGTCGAACGCGGCCTTCATGCGCCCGCTGATCGCCTCGATCACGCGGACGCGCGCGAGGTGCTTGTCGTTGGCCTCGATGATGTGCCAGGGAGCGAACGACGTGCTCGTGCGATCGATCATGTCGCCGCCCGCCGTGATGTACTCGTCCCACTTCTTGCGGTTGCGCCAGTCGTCGGGCGTGATCTTGTACTGCTTGAACTTGGTCTTCTCTCGCTCCTTGAAGCGGCGGAGCTGCTCCTCCTTCGTGATGGCGAGCCACACCTTCACGACGATCGCGCCTGCTTCGGTGAGCTGCTCTTCGAAGTCGTTGATCTCCGCGTAGCCGCGCGTCCAGGACGCTTGCGTCGCGAAGCCCTCGACCCGCTCGACGAGGACGCGTCCGTACCACGAGCGGTCGAAGATGGTGAGCCGGCCGAGGCGCGGCACGTTCTTCCAGAAGCGCCATAGATAGGGCTGCGCGCGCTCCTCGTCGGTGGGCGCGGCGACCGGAACGACGTCGTACTGGCGTGCGTCGAGCGCGCCGGTCACGCGCCGTATCGCGCCGCCCTTGCCCGCCGCATCCATGCCTTCGAACACCACGATGACGGAGTGGTCGCTCATCTTCGAGGTGCGCGTGAGCTTCGCCAGCTCGCCCTGCACCTTCACGATCTTGGTCTGGTACTTCTCCTTCGAGAGCCGCTCCTCGAACTTCAGCTCCTTCAGGATGAGCGACGTATCGACCGCCTCGAACACGGGGGCTGCCTCGGTGGAGGCGTCGGCGGCACCGGTGCGCTTGCGACGCGCGGCTCGCTTGTCCTCGACGGTCCCGGCCCGCGCTTCCGTGAGGCGCCCGTTGATCGCGCCGAGCAACGTCTTCGCCGCGGTGACCGCGCGATAGTTCGGGTCCGAACCGTCGATGACGACCCACGGAGCGTCTCCGGTGCTCGTCTCGCGCAGCACGCGTTCGCTCACCTTCGCGAACGAGTCGTAGCGCTTCAGGTTCTCCCAATCGTCCTTCGTCACGCGCCAGCTCGTGAGCTTGTTGGATGCGAGCTCCTCGAGGCGCTTCTTCATCCCCTTCTTCGAGAGGTGGAACCAGAGCTTCACGATGAGCGCGCCGTCGTCGTTCAAGAGCCGTTCGAAGCGACGTATCCGCTCGATGGCCGGTGCCAGCTGCGATCCGCGGAGCTTGTGCTCGACGCGCCCGTTGATGGGGTCGGTGTACCAGTTGCCGAAGAGGGCCCCGATCTTTCCCTTCGCGGGGAGAGCGCGCCAGAAGCGCCACATCGGCGGGCGCATCTTCTCCTCTTCCGTGCGCGGTCCGAAGGCGATGCTGCGGATGTGGCGTGGGTCGAGCCACTCGTTCAGGAGGTTGACTGTCTCGCCCTTGCCGGCACCGTCGACGCCGTTGACCAGCACGATCACCGGAAACGCATCGCATCTCAGCAGCCCGTATTGCGCTTCGAGGAGCTCGGGCCGGAGCTTCTTCGTCTGCTTGTCATAGGCGGCGTCGTCGATCTTATGACCCAGCTCGGCGGACTCGAACATGCCCGCAGCCTATCCGAAAACGCCGTCGCGCCGATTCAGACGAGGTCGGCCTTCTTGGTGCGTCCATCGACCAAGCCGGCGAGGCGTGTCGTGACGAGCGTGCCGATGGCGATGAGGACCACTGCCGCGGTGACGATGCCGCCGACGTACGGGAGGAGGCCGGCGAGCAGGAAGAGGACGCAACCTGCGAGCAGGTGCACGTACGGGTTCTTCGACCTGTGACCCGTGACGGCCGCGCCGACCGTCGTGAGCACCGCGGCGATCGACGCATACACGCTGAAGATACCGAGCACCAGCAGCATCACCGCGAACGGGATGCCCACCACCGTGATGCACATCGCGACCAGCGCCACGAGCGCGCAGATCGAGCCGACGATGCCCATCGCGAAGGCCTTCATGGGGCGCGCGGCGGCTTCGATGCGGAGCATCTCCATCTTCCGCGTACCCAGCGCGAGCAAGACGCAACCGAAGACGAAGAGGAGCGACATGTTGGTGACCGACTGACCGAACGAATGCGCGGCCTCGGTGAGGCGCGCGCGTCCCGACGCGCGCTTGCGGCCGCCCTCGACCTCTGTGGAGACCTCGCCGTCGTGCATCGAGACCTTCACGTTGCCGTGCTTGCCGTTTGCGCTGTCGACGACCTTGCCGCCGATGATCGCGCCCTCTTCGCGCTTGAGCGCGCCGCCCACGATGCCGACGTCGCCGTCGACGCGCGCGCCGCGCACCACCTTGAGCGAGCCGCCGAACACCGTCGCGTTGCCGACGACGCGGCCGCCGTCTTCGATGCGCGCCGAGCCTCCCGCGACGACGAGGTCACCCGTCACGGTGCCGTAGATCTTCGCGGAGCCACCCGTCACGCTCACGGTGTGCACCACCTCGTCCTTGGCGATGACGAGGCTGTCGCCGATCACGTTGCGGTCCTCGCCGCGCACGGTGGGCACGGGCGGCACCGACGGAATCGCGGGCACGCCGTCGGCGGCCGAGGGAGGCGTGGGAGGCGTGGGGGGCGTGGGCGCCGTCGCGCCCGCTGCTCCGGTGGCCGCGGTCGCAGCGCCCGCGGGCGCCGCCGTGATCGTGATCAGCGTGCCGTTCCTGCGCGCGACGACGTCCGACTCGGCGAAGAGCGCGTCGAGCACGGCGTCGGCGGGCTGATCCTCGACGTTGATCTTCACGTCGTGCTCGGCGACCGTGATGCCCTTCGACATCACGAGGCTCCAGCCCGCTTCCTCGGCGAGCTTCACGAGACCGTCGCTCGGCTTGCCGTCGAACTCGAAGCTGACCTTCTTGTCCGATGCCGGCCACACGCCTTCCCGGTGGACCGCGGCCTCGGCGGCGAGCGGGATGAAGAGGGCGAGCGTGACGAGCGAAGCGATACGACCGACGCGAGCGAGCTGGGACAGCGGGTTCATCGAGATACTTCCTTCTTCGGGAGCAGTCGCACGAGAGCAAAGGCCATGACGACGAGCATGACGGCGGCGCCGTAGGTGAGCGCGAGGCCGACGGGGCTGCCGGGGTCGAGGAGACGACGGCCCAGCGTTCCGAGGCCGTTCACGAACATGGGAACGTCGTGAGCGAAGGTCTTCGCGCCGCCGAGGTCGGACGGCGCATCGACGAAGCTCGGGACGAGACCGAGGACCGCGAACGCCAGGCCGAGCGCGATGAAGAGGCGAGGCATGGGAGCGCGCGCCGACGCATCCGCTTCGCGAGCCACCATCGCCATCTCGCGACCGGTGTGCAGCGAGAGCAGCGCGGCGTTTCCGAGATGCGTGGTGCACGAACGGCAACCGTCGACATGCGCGAGGACGGCGGGCGGAACGATGTCGACCTGGCCGTCGGCCATTGCCGTGAGCACGACGTCGCTCGCGTGCCCGCCTGCTGCCCACAGCAGCTCGTCGGGGAGGAATGCCTCCTTCGTTCGATCCTTCATGACTTTCCTCCACCGCTCGCCGCCGGCTTGCGCGTCTCGAACGCGTCGTCCTCGAGCGCTTCGGCCATCGCCTTGCGCCCACGTGTCACCCAGGTCGCGACGGTGCCGAGCGGCACGTCGAGACGCGCACAGATCTCCTGATACGAGAGCCCCTCCATGTGGAAGAGCTGCAAGGCGTTGCGCGGTCCCTCGGGAAGGAGGAGCAGCACGCGACGGACGCGCGCGGCGCGCTCGGCGACCTCGATCTGCTCGTCGGCGCCGGCCGCGGGATCGATGAGTCGATCCATGACGAGGTTCGTGGAGCTCGGTGCGTCGTCGCGGACCTCGACGTTGCGCGCGCGCTGCTTCTGTCGCGCGCGCAGCGTATCGAGCGCGACGTGCCGCGCGATGCCCAGCACCCACGGCCTCACCGGACCGCGGACCTCGGACTTGTCCTCGAGCGCACGACGAAGCGCCTCGCTCGTGCAGTCCTCGACGTCCGCGTGATCGGGCGCCTCACGAAGGACGCACGCCACCACCGCGCGGACCAGGGGCCGGAGCTCGGCCGCCTGCTGCCGGAGCGACGGAGTGGGGGTGGCGGCGAGCAGCGCCGTGGTCATGAGCGCCGAGAGCATCGTCCTACGTGCTGGTCGATCGAGGGGCCGCGAAAATTTCGAGGCCGGGTCGAATTGCTGCAAGTAGCCGACAATAGGTGATTTATCCGGCAAACCTGGACATGCTGGCCAAAGCTCGTAACGCTGCGGACATGGCCTCGGACCCGCCGAACGACCCTGGAGCCGATGCGGCCGATGCGGCCAATGCGGCCGATGCGGCCGATGCGGCCCATGCGAAGCGGGAGCCTCGCGAGGCGCCGTCGCCGGAGGATCCGCCCGCCCAGGCCGTGCCCGCTGCGCCCGTCGCGCCGGCGGAGCCCGTCTCGCCCGTGAAGGAGTGGGCAGTGGCGGTGGCGATCATGATCGTCTTCGCGATCATCTGCGCGCAGTTCATCGGGTTCCTTCGCTCGAACCAGTACGGGCCGTAGCGACGACTGCGCGCGTGTTCTTCATTCTCTCGAAGCTGCTCGACGTCTTCCTGAGCCCCTACACCTGGGCGCTCTTGCTGCTCGCCGCCGCCGTGCCGTGGCGCGTGCGTGCTCGTTCGCCTCGTCAGCTGCGTCGTCGTCGTGTCTTCGCGGCTGTCGGCCTCGCCATCTTCCTCGTCGGCTCGTTCCCGCCGTTCGCCAATGCGCTGCAGTGGCACCTCGAGCACAGCGCGACCTCGACGTACGACGACAGCGCGACCTACGACGCCGTCATCCTCCTCGGCGGCGTCGTCGAAGAAGATGCGATGAGGAGCTCCGGCCAGATCGCGTTCAACGAGAACGTCGAACGTCTCATCGTGACCCATCGGCTCCTCCATGACGGCAAAGCGCGCGTAGCCATCGTGTCGGGCGAGACACCCGAGGCCGACGCGCTCGCGAAGCAGCTCGAGGACTGGGGAATCGCGAAGGACCGCATCATCCTCGAGCCTCGGGCGCGCAACACGCGTGAGAACGCCGTCTTCAGCCAGGAGATCGCGCGCGCTCGCGGCTTCGAGCGCGTGCTGATCGTGACGAGCGCCTTCCACATGCCGCGGGCCGCCGAGTGCTTCGCCGCCGTCGCCATGAAGGTCGACACGCTCTCTGTCGACTATCGCGCTTCTCGCAAGATCCCGTTCGGGGAGTGGATCCCACGCGCTCGGAGCCTCGCGCTCAGCACGATGCTGATCCGCGAGATGGCCGGCCGCTTCATCTACCGCGTCCAGGGCTACGGCAAGGCGGTTCCTGCGACGTGACGGGACGGCGTGCGCGTGGTGCTCAGCGCGCGAGCGGCAACGCTTTCTGGATCTCCGCCCAGAGATCGGCGCGCATCTCCGGCGTGATGGTGTGCCCGACGCCGGGGTAGGCCTTCAGGCTCGCCTCGTTGCCTTGCTCCTTGAACGCATTGACCGCGCCCTGACCCCACTTGAACGCGAGCACGTTGTCGCTCGTGCCGTGAAACGCAACGAGCGGCGCCGCGTGCGCCTTGTCCTTGGGCAGCAGCGGCCCCGGACACGACCCGGAGACCGGGAACGCGTACGCGATCTTGTCGGCATGACGCGCGGCCATCGCGAACGAGAGGATGCCGCCCTGCGAGAAACCCGTCACGATCAAGCGACGTGGGCCCGCGAGCTTCGCGATCGCCTTCCACAGCTTCTCTTCGGCGCCGCCGACCTCGGTGCCGAACTCCGCGTCGCTCATGCCGTCGCGGAATTCGAACCACGACCACCCTTCGCCGTACTTGGTGAAGGCCCGGGGCAGGACGATCTGCGCCTTCGCCGGGAACGTCCGCCACGACTCGATCCAGTTGTCCGGTTTGTCGCCCATCCCGTGGACGGCCATGACGAGGGGGGCGGTCTCGTCGGCCTCGCCCGGAAACAGCTCGATGAAGTCGACGCCCTCGTACTTGGTGCGGCGCGGCCAGGCGGGCGTCTTGCTGCGCGCGCATGCGGCCAGGCTGGTGCTCAGGGCGGCTGCGAGACCGGCGGCGAGACCGGCTCCGAGGACATCGCGGCGCGACAGCATGTTGGCTCGCGAATGGTACACTGCGGGTGATGCTTCGCCGCGTAGCTTTCGGGTCGCTGCCCCTGCTTTTCGCGATCGCGTGCTCGTCGACGCCGAGCGATCCCGGTCCGCCCGCGGGCCCCGCCAAGCTCGTGAAGCCGGCGCCCACCGCGATGGCTGCGCTCATGTCGGTGCCCACGACCGTCGACACGACGCTCGTGCCGACCAAGGCGAAGCAGTCCTACAAGCTGGGACCGAATCCGTCGTCGACGCCCGAGGCGCTCGCGAGCTACGTCGAACGAGGCTTCGGTGAGCTCGCGTCGTCGGCCGGCCAGGCCTACGTCACGCGCGTCATCGACGACACGATCCCCCCGGCGCCCGGCGCGAACGCAAAGCGGCTGCTTCGCTTCGCGCACATCGCCGATCTCCAGCTCTCCGACGACGAGTCGCCGACGCGCCTCGGTCAGTACGACTCGGCGGACCTCACGTCGTCCGCCCTGCGCCCGCAGGACCCCGACATCTGCCGCATGACCAACGCCGCGGTGCGCACCGTCAACGCGTTCCACCGCAAGGATCCCATCGCGTTCACGCTCATGGGCGGAGACAACTCCGACAGCGCGCAATCGAACGAGGTCGACTGGGTCCTGCAGATCCTCGGTGGCTCGCCGCTCGTGCAATGCGACTCCGGCGACGTCGACGACCCCGTGGCCGGCCCCGACAACGACGGCAAGGATCCGTTCGTCGCCGACGGCCTGCTGATGCCGTGGAAGTGGAACACGGGCAATCACGACGTCCTCGTCCAGGGCAATCTCGCGATCACCGACGACTTGAAGACGGCGGTCCTCGGCGAGAACGCCAACGGCGGCACGCGCGACTATCGCCTGAACGGCGCCCTCACCACCGACACGGTGGTGCCCGATCCGAAACGTGCACTCCTCACGCGTAACGAGCTGATGGCGAAGATCATCGCCGACGGAGACGGCCATGGGCTCGGCCCGGAGCAGGCCGCGAGCGGCCGCGCGACGTACACGTTCGATCCGGCGGGCACGCAGTTCCGCTTCCTCGTCATCGACACCGCGCACGAGACCGGCGGCTCCGAAGGCGTGATCAAGCAGTCGTACGTCGACAGCACGCTGAAGCCGATGCTCGACAAGGCGAAGGCCGACGGCAAATGGGTCATCCTCGCGTCGCACCACGCGACGGCGAGCCTCACCGTCAACGGCGGCGCGTTCGGTCACATGGAGGACGACGCGCTCCTCCCCGATGCCTGGGCGACGTTCATCGGCGGCTACCCCAACGTCGTCTTCAGCATGGTCGGTCACTCGCACGAGAACCGTGTGCGGCCCCTCGCGCCCATCGGCGGTCATGCATGGTGGGAAGTGATGACCTCGGCCATCGCGGATTTCCCGCACGAGTTTCGGCTCGTCGAGATCTACGATCAGGACAACGGATGGCTGATGATGCGCGCGACGCCGGTGGACTTCAGCATCGAGGGCGACGCGGTGGCGATGGAAGGCCGCCGGCGCGGGACCGTCGACCTCACATCGGGCTGGCTTCCGAACGACGGAACGGGCAAACCGGAGGACCGCAACGTCGAGCTCTGGATCAAGAAGCCGCAATGAAGCGTCGTCTCGCCATCACCGCGTTCGTCGTGCTCGGCGCACTGGCCGCCGCGTGCAAGCCCAAGGATCCGCCGCCCGATCGCGATGCGGTCGACGGCGCGGTCGCCATCTCGAGCGCCCACGAGCCGGTGCCGCCCGCCGCTCCGTTCAACGCGACGCCGGTCGCGCAGTTCGCCGACGCCGGCAACCTCGACACGCAGCCGCCCTACGAGCAGGCCAGGGTGTTCGAGGCCAACGGACAGATCTGGATGGCGCGGCTCGTCCTCGAGCGGAAAGCGCTGGGCGACGACGCGACGAAGGACGAGACCGAGCTCCTCGTGAAGATCTGCCAGCAGCAGGGCGACACCGCGTGTCTCGACGCATGCGGCAAGAAGCTGGGGCGCAAGATCAAGTACGACGCTGGAGCGCCGGCCTCTGCCGGGGGCTCGGCGGCTGCGGCGGGTGCCGCTGTCGGTCAGGAGCACAAGGAGCCCGACTCCGAGCTCGCGCGCGCGCGCGACCTCGTGCTCAAGATGCAGTCCGAGCCCGCGCGCAAGGCGCTGGAGCCGAAGGTCCTCGACGGCAAAGCGTCGCGCGAGGAAATCCGGATGCTCAAGACGATCTGCGAGAAACAGGGCGATCGCATGTGCGTCGCCCTGTGCGAATCGAAGCTGAAATAAAGGGCGATTCCCCGTCCGCGTCAGAACGCGGGGATGGGCGCGGTGAACGCCATGTCGTCGTCGTCCTTGCGGATGGTCAGTCGGTTGTGGACGTCGCGCACGCCGCGAACCAGCTCGGCGAGCCGCTCCGCGAGGCGCTTCGACGCGCGGTCCCTCACGGTGCCGCTCAGCGTGACCTCGGCGTCCTTCACCTCGACCTCGATGTCGCTCACGTCGAGGTGGCCTTGGTACGCGAGCGCCTCGCACACGTCCTCGCGGATCGCGTCGTCGGCGCGACGCCAGCCCTTCGGACCCTTGTGCTCGTGCGGATGGCCGGTGAGCTTGCCCATCACCACGTGCGCCTCGTGCTTCACGCGGCCCCAGAGGCCGTCGCCGCCTTCGGGGAGGGGTACGACCTGCTCGTAGTGGAGCCACGGCCACGCCTCGCGCTCGTACAGGTTGGGGTGCTGGTCGAGGTCGAGGCGGTGGCTGCTCGGCGGCGGGAGATCATCGCGGTGATACGCGTAGCTGCCTACGTCGGGATGCGCGCTCGGACCGCGCGCGTAGCCGCCGTCGTCGATGCGGCTGTTCCGCGTGTAGAGGTCGCGCTGGTCCCAGTGTGCCGCGCCGATCTCCCAAGGGCTCTTGTTCACACGACGGCGCGCGTATTCGAGCTGATCGCGGCGCTCGACGTCCCGATCGCGCGAGATCGGTCCATGGTCGTAGCGGCTCTGCTCGACGCGGCGCCTGTGCTCGTCCTGAAGCATGTCGTCCCAGCGATGGTCCATGGCTTCGCGATTGCGAACGCCGTGCCGGAATGCCGCGTCGTCTCGCGAACGCTCGAGCTCACCCGTGCGGAGGAGGCGGTGCGGCGACGAGCTCCTCGAGACGCGTCAGCGCGCGCTCGATGTTCTCCATCGAAGGACCGAACGAGAAGCGGACATAATCACGGAAGCGTGAGGCCCGGCCATGGCGGCGCTTGCCCGGATTCACGTCGAAGAACTCGCCCGGGACCGTGATCACCTTCTTCGAGAGCGCGGCGCGGAAGAGCCCCATCCCGTCGTTCAGTGGGGCGGGTAGGCTCGCCACGTTTCCCCACGCGTAGAACGTGCCGTCGGGAACGCGATCGAAGCGCACGCCGATGCGCTCGAGCCGCGACAGCATGCGGTCGCGCTTCTCGCGGAAGGCATTCTGGATCGCCATCGTCTCCTTGACGACGTAGTCCTCGTCGAAGAGCGGGATCGCGGCGCGCTGGAGCGGCTTCGAGCCGCCGCCGTCGAGGAACGATCCGGCGCTGGCGAAGCGCTCGACGATGCTCTTCGGCGCGAGCGCCCACGTGATGCGCCAGCCCGGGTAGCGCCAGTTCTTCGTGAAGCCGTCGAAGATCACGATGGGATCCTTGTCGACGTCCTTCACGTAGCGAGCGGCGCTCTCGACGGGGAGCTGGCCGGGACGGCCGCGATAGATGTAGTGCGAGTAGAACTCGTCGAGGAGCAGCGTGCAGTCCAAATCGCGTGCAACATGCACCCACCTGTCGAGCTCCTCGCCGGCGATCAGCTTGCCGGTGGGATTGCAGGGGTTCGACAGGAGCAACGCCGAGAGCCCGCGACCCGTGACCTCGCGCTTGAGATCCTCGGCGCTGAAGCTGTAGCCCTTGTCGCCCTCGAGCAAGATGGGGATGCTCGTGAACGCCTTGAAGATGTCGAGCAGCTCCTCGTAGGCCGTGTAGTCGGGCAGGAAGTGACCGAGGTTGATGCTCCCGAGGCTCGCCGCGGCGCGGGTGAGGGCGGCGCGGCCTCCGCCGGAGATGCAGACGTTCTCCGCGGTGTACTGGGAGGCGAGGCCCTTGCGGTAGAGACGGTTGTAGAGTGCAGCGACCGCCTCGCGGAGCTCGAGGAGGCCGGCGACGGGCGCGTACTCCTGGTCGTCGGCCGCGATGGTGACGTCGTGGATGCGCGCGGGGGCGCCCGGGAGATCGCCGGTCTCGGGCTGGCCTTGCCCGAGGTTGCACCAATCGGGATCCGCCGAGGAGAAGCCGAGCTTCGACGCCTCGCTCGTGACGTAGATGACACCGGTCTTGGGGACGTCCCGGAACGCGTGGAAATCGTCGCTCATGGTTGGCTCGTTGTGGGGATGGCGGCGATCGAGCAGCCCAGCTCGGCGAGCATCGTCACCGCGGCGCCGTAGCTGCTCGCGTTGTCGGAGCTCGCGTTGCCCTGCAGGCTGCGTTTGTAGACGCCCTGCGCGATCGCGGCGAGGCGGAAGATGCCGAAGGCCATGAAATACGGCCAATCCGCGATGCCTGCGCGGTCGGTTTGCTTGCAGTATGCATCGACCATCTCTTGCTCGTTCGGGATCCCGAGCGCTGCGACGTCGACGCCGGCGAGCCCGCCGCGACCCGGCAAGTTGAGGTGATAGCCCATGCACGCATACGCGAGGTCGCTCACGGGGTGACCGAGCGTCGAGAGCTCCCAGTCGATGACGGCGATGGCGGCGGGCTGCATCTGCTGCGTGCCTGGAGCGTCGCCGTCGCCCCGTTCCGCGTGCGACGAGTACATGATGTTGTCGATGCGATAGTCGCCGTGGATGAGCGTCGTCTCGTCGCTCGCGGGCGTCTTGCCGCGCACGAACGCGAGGAGCGCTTCCATCGCCGGGATCTCGCTCGTGCGCGAGGCCTCGTACTGCTTCGACCAGCGATCCACCTGACGACCGACGTAGCCAGAGGCCTTTCCGTAGTCGCCGAGGCCGACCTTCGCGTAATCGACTCGATGGAGCCTCGCGAGCACGCGGATGTAGTCGTCGTAGATGGCGGCGCGCTCGTCGTTGCTCGCGACCTCGGGGATCGTGGGATCCCAGAAGATGCGTCCGTTGACGTGCTTCATCACGAAGAACGGCGTGCCGATGACGCTCGCGTCGTCGCAGAGGCCGAGCGCCTTCGGGACCGGAACGCCGGTGCCGTCGAGCGCCTTCATGATGCGGTACTCGCGCTCCACGGCGTGCGCGGAGGGGAGGAGATCGCCGGGCGGCTTCTTGCGGACGACGAGCTCGAGCTCGCCGCCGGGCGCGTCGGCTCCGGATGCGACGCCTTCGACGCCGATCCAGTACGTGGGGTTCGACTGCCCGCCCTTGAATTGCCGCACCGTCGCGCCGGTCGCGCCGCGGCAGGCGTCGACGTTCGCGACAAGCCAGCGCAGGAGCGAGGCGTCGTCGAGCTTGTGGGCGTCGCGGGGCTCTCGGGTCGTCGTCGGTGCGGTGAGCGCCATCGAGCGCGGAAGCTACCACGCGTCCGCCCCCGTTTCGCTATCCTGCCCGCGTGATCAGCTTCGACCTACCTCCCGAGCTCGCCGCTCTCCGCGTTCGTGTCCGCGCCTTCGTGGACGACCACGTCATTCCCAACGAGGCGAAGATCCTCGAGGAGGACAAGACGAAGA
>JAXDMI010001055.1:0-12566 GCA_034666145.1 Myxococcales bacterium
CTCCGCGCGCGCGCACGGCATCGGCATTCGCGGCGAGAAGGTCCACGTGCTCGGCGATCTCGATGCCGTCGCGGACGTGAAGGAGTGGCGGATCGACGAGAGCAAGCTGCGCGTCTCGAGGTCCACCATCACGGCCAACGAGGTCGTCGCTCACATCGGCGCGAGCAGCGGCCCCGACGTCGGGATGCGCCACCTCGAGCTGACCTCGAAGATCGACGAGCTCGACTTCGGTCACCCTTCGCTGCGCGGCGTCGACTACCACCTCGTCGTCGACGATGCGTCGATGGATGATGCGAGGCAGCTCAATGCGCTGTTCGCGGCACCCCCTCCGGCGCCGCCGCCGGCGCTGACCGTGGAGTCCGGCTCGGCGCACGCCGACATCGAGGTCACGGTGCTCGCGTCGCAGCGCACGGCGTCCGGGGCCGTCCGCATCGCGGTCGAGGGTGGCGGGGTGCAGTATCACGAGACGCATCTCGCGGGAGACGCCACGCTGGTCGGTATCGTGAAGGGCTTCGACACCGATCGCGATCTCTTCGATTTCTCCGGCTCGACCATCATGCTGCGAAACGTGCGCGCGACGGGCGCGAAGGCGGAAGCGACGGCATGGAACAGCGACGTCGCGCTCGTCAGCGCGTCCTTTCGCGCGTCGGAGGAGCCCGCGTTCGACGGCTTCGTGCAGCTCCATGCCGACGATGCGAACCCCATCCTCGCGCTGGCGCTCCGCAATACGCTGCCGAAGTTCCTCGTCGGACTGATGCGGGCACCGGACCTCTCGGGGCAAGCGCGCATCGTGCTGGAGCCGGGACGCGTCGCGGTGCTCGATGCGCACGTCCGCGGCGGCGACGTGGAGGCGCGCGGCGACCTCGTGCTGCGCCGCGATCACGAGCTCGGTGTGTTCATCGTGGCGAAGGGGCCGCTGTCGGCAGGCGTGAGGCTCGACGATCGCGGCACGCGCGTGCGTCTCTTCGGCCTCGCGGGCTGGCGCCGGGAACAGAAGAGGGAAGCGCTCGCGCTGTTCGCGCAGCCGGATGCCAAGGCGAAGGCGAGCGAGGAGGCGAGCGCGAAGGCGGACGCGAACGCGAACGCGGGCGCGGCAAAGGCGAAGAAGGGGAAGGCGAGCTCGGCTCGGTGACCGAGGCTTGTCGCGGCGCGCTGCGCGGCTTATGCCACTCGCGATGCGCGCCGCTCGTCTGCCTCTCGTGGTCCTCATCGGTCTCGGAAGCATTGCCTGCGGAATGACGTCGCCGCGGGCCGTCGCCGAGCCGCGCAAGGGAGCGGCGGAGGACGCGCCGGTCGTTCGCGAGGCCCTCGCCGACGACGCCGCCATCGCGCGCGCGATACGTGAGCACTACACGAAGTACGAGTACCGCATCCCGATGCGCGACGGAGCCAAGCTCTTCACCATCGCATACGTGCCGAAGGATGCATCACGCACGTATCCGGTGATGCTCTATCGCACGCCCTACAGCATCGCGCCGTACGGCGTCGACAACTACCCGGACGCGAAGAACGCGCGGCTCTTGCGTCGCTTCGCGCCGTCGGCCGCGTTCATCCGCGACGGTTACATCTTCGTCCACCAGGACGTCCGCGGACGCATGATGTCCGAAGGGTCGTTCGTCGACGTACGCCCGCACGCCACGACCAAGGGCGGCGTCGACGAGAGCACCGACGCCTGGGACACCATCGACTGGCTGGTGAAGAACGTGCCGAGCAACAACGGCCGCGTCGGCGCGTGGGGCATCTCCTATCCCGGCTTCTACGCTGCGCAGGCCGCCGTCGACGCGCATCCCGCGCTCAAGGCCGTGTCCCCGCAGGCGCCGGTCACGGACTGGTTCATGGGCGACGACTTCCATCACAACGGCGCCTTCTTCCTCGCCGACGGCTTCGATTTCTACGGAAGCTTCGGCAAGCCGCGTCCCAAGCCCACGAAGAAGACCACGTGGGGCTTCGAGCACGACTACGCCGACGTCTACGACTACTTCCTCGCGATGGGACCGATCGCCAACACCGCCGCCAAGTATGCCGAGAGCGGCATCGCGACGGGCATCCCGTTCTGGAACGAGATGCTCGCGCACCCCACGCGTGACGAGTGGTGGAAGGCGAGGGACCCGCGGCCCTTCTACAAGAGCGTGAAGCCGGCGGTCCTCACGGTGGGCGGCTTCTTCGATGCCGAGGACTGCTTCGGGGCGCTCGAGACGTACCGCGCGTTCGAGAAGCAGAGCCCCGGCGCCGAGAACATGCTCGTCATGGGACCGTGGAGCCACGGCGGCTGGGCGCGCAGCGACGGCGACCGCCACGGCGACGTCACGTTCGGACAGAAGGCATCGCTTCATTACCGCGATCAGATCGAGCTGCCGTTCTTCCGCCATCACCTCAAGGGGGCAGGCGGCGCCAGCGGCCCCTCCGTGAAGGGCATCGAGGCCTACGTGTTCGAGACGGGCACCAACGTCTGGCAGACGTACTCGGCATGGCCGCCGCGCGAGTCGAAGAAAGCGACGCTCCACTTCCATGCGAACGGCAAGCTCGCGGAGAAGGCCCCCGCTGCCGCCGAGGACGAGGGCGGCTTCGACGCGTACGTCAGCGACCCGGCAAAGCCGGTCCCGTACCGCGCGAAGACGGGGTCGGTCATCGAGTCCGATTACATGAGCGACGACCAGCGCTTCGCGACGCGCCGTCCCGACGTGCTGACGTTCTCGACAGGGGAGATCGATGCCGACGTCGCGCTCGCGGGGCCGCTCGAGGCAAAGCTATGGGTCTCGACCACCGGCACGGACGCGGACTTCGTCGTGAAGCTGGTCGATGCCTACCCGCAGGATCACGCGGAGCTGCCCGGCTACCAGCAGCTGGTGCGCGCCGAGGTGATGCGCGGGAAGTTCCGTAACAGCTTCGAGAAGCCCGAGCCGTTCGAGCCTGGAAAACCGGCGCTGGTGCGCTTCACGCTCCCCGACGTCGCGCACACGTTCCGCACCGGGCACCGCATCCTCGTGCAGGTCCAGAGCTCGTGGTTTCCGCTCGTCGACCGCAATCCGCAGACGTTCACGGACATCTACAAGGCGACGGAGAGCGACTTCCACGCGGCCACGCATCGCGTCTATCGAACGACGGACAAGCCGTCGTCGCTCGACGTGACGCTGGTGCGTGGAGCGCTGCCGCGCTGAGCGCGCTGACTACTTCTTGAGCGGCTTCGCGTTGGCCGTGGAGGTGGGCGCGTCGGGTCCGAGGACCTCGGGCTTGCCTTCGGCGAGCTGACGAACGAGCTCGTCGTAGAGGTAGTCGAACTTGTCGCGCACCTCTTGCGAGACGCGCTTCTCGTACGTCTGGATCGACATCATGATGTCTTGGTTCAGGCGCTTCCAGAGGTCCTTGGCGGCGCGGCCGTCCTTCACTTCTTGCTCGTGATAGAGCTTGATTTCGCTGACGGCGACGCGCGCGAACCGACGCGCCTTCGCGTGGTCGGGATCGGCCTTCTCGAGCTCGGCGGTCGGTGAAGCGACGACGGGCTTTGCGGCGGCGGCCGGCGGCGCGACCGGCACCTTCGGCTTCGACTCGAGCTCGTCGAGGCGAAGGTCGAACTCGTCCTTCTTCGGAGCAGCGGCGGGGGACGCGCCTTCGGACTTCGCGTACGGCGTGGTGGTCTTCGAGTCGTCGGCGAGCGCGCCCGCTTCCGCGGTCTTCGCGGACGGCGTGGACGGACGCGTCGGTGCCGACGCGATCCTCGGCACGCTGCCGAAGCTCTCCGCGACCGGCGTCTTGATCGGCTCGGCCTTCGCGGCGGCGGCGGACGCGGCGGCAGCCCTGGCCCTGGCATCGGCGTCGGCCTTTGCCTTCGCGGCGGCCGCAGCAGCATCGGCGTCGGCCTTTGCGCGCGCCTGGGCAGCGGCAGCAGCATCGGCGTCGGCCTTGGCGCGCGCCTGGGCAGCGGCAGCATCGGCCTTGGCCTTCGCCGCAGCGGCGGCGTTCGCCTCGGCCTGCGCCTTCGCCTCGGCGTCGGCCTTGGCCTTCGCGGCCGTGGCAGCAGCATCGGCCTCGGCCTTCGCGCGCGCCTGGGCAGCGATCGCCGCATCGGCCTTGGCCTTCGCCGCCTCGGCGTCGGCCTTGGCCGTCGCCTCTTCGGCGTCGGCCTTCGCTTTGGCAGCGTCGGCGTCGGCCTTGGCCTTCGCTTCGTCGGCGTCGGCCTTCGCCTTGGCGGCGGCTTCGGTCTCCGCCGCGGCCGCGTCGGCCTTCGCCTTGGCGGCGTCTTCCGCCTTCGCCTTCGTGGCCGCGTCGGCATCGGCGCGGGCCTTCGCCTCGGCCTTGGCCTTCACATCCGCGTTGACGAGCGCCTCGGCCTTGGCCTTCGCGTCGCTGTCTGCCGCTCGCGGGGCCGCATCGTCGCTGCGCCGCGACATCCAGAAGTACACCGCAAGGAGCACGACGCCGATCGCGGCGATGAGGATCTGAGTATTTGTCATCTGCGCAAGCCGCAGACTACGAGACCGCGGGCCCCCGTGGCGCGTTTCCGGCTATCGCCGCCCAAAATCCTCGAAATTTGGCCGGTCGAATCGCAGGGCATCCCGTCAGGGGTCGGCGCCGGCGCCGTGGTTCGTGGCGATCTCGGCGGGCGTGAGCGCCCGGCTGTAGATGGCGAGCAGGTGGAGGGCGCCACGCCAGCCGCGATCGTTTCCCGATCCGTTACCGACGAAGAGCGGCTGATCCGACCATGCGCTGAGCGACGAGACGCCCGCCAGCTCGTCGATCTTGGCGCCGTTCACGTAGAGCCTGAGCGTGGAGTCGCTGGCGGTTCTCGTCATGACGAGATGCGTGAGCCCGGTCGTGAGCTTGCCGGTCGGAGTGAGGTTCTCGTTGGCCTTGACCGACGCCCACATGCCGTCGGTGGTGTTGGCGCCCAGCGCGAAATCGAGGTTCGAGTTGTCCGTCGCGACGGTCGCGATGCGCGTGTGGACGTCCTCGTTCAGGAGCGTCGATTCGACCCATGCCTCGACGGTCACCTCGTTCGAGAGCGTGCATGCCGCGAACGCCGTCGTGAGCGGGAATGGCCGCGTGTCGACCTGCGTGAAGTCCACGAACGTGAGGGCGTGCGCCTTCCACACCGCCTTCGTCGGTTCGTAGATGTTCAGGTTCGGCCCGCCCGGCACCGAGTCGTGCGCGATCAGCCCGGTGCCCTCTTCGAGCTCGTAGAATGCGACGAGGCCGCTCTTCACGCGGAGCGTGTACGGCGCCTGGCCCGCTTCGAAGAGCGGCACCGACGAATCGCCGCCGTCGACGACGCCGCCTTCGATCGGCCCGCCGTCGCCGCCGCTGCCGCTTCCGCCGGTCGTCACGTCGGCGAGCGTGCTCCCGTCGCTCGGCCCGCCGGCTGCGGCGTGGCTGCCGGCGCCGTCGAACCCGCAGGCCCCGACGACCATCCCTGCGCCGATCAGCGCAACGATCGAGACGGCCGCGATGCGGTGCTCCGTACGCACGCTAGGGATCGTAGCCCGTGTCGCTTCCGTGAGCACGGATGTAGAATCCGGCCTCGCCCTGGAGGGCTCATGAAACACATTCCGTTCACGTGGGTGCTCGTTGCGGCGCAGCTCTACGACCTCGAGCACGCCGTGAAGGATCGCGCGAAGCGCGGCGAGGTATGACCGCGGACCGCCGCATCCTCGACGAGCTCGTGGCGTTGCTCGCTCTCGAGCGGATCGAGGCGAATCTCTTTCGCGGGCAGAGCCAGGATCTCGGCTGGGGCGCGGTCTTCGGCGGTCAGGTGCTCGGGCAGGCGCTCTCTGCGGCCGTGCAGACGGTGCCGCCGGAGCGGCACGTGCACTCGCTTCATGCCTATTTTCTGCGGTCCGGCGACGTCGCGAAGCCGATCGTCTACGACGTCGACCGCATCCGCGACGGCGGCTCGTTCACCACGCGGCGCGTCGTCGCCATCCAGGGCGGCAAGGCGATCTTCACCATGGCGGCGTCCTTCCAGGTCGACGAGCCCGGCTTCGAGCACCAGGACACGATGCCCGATGCACCGCCGCCGGACTCGCTGCCGACCGAGCAAGAGCGCTCGCGTGCGTTCGCCGATCGCCTTCCTCCGATGATGCGCGATCGCGCGCTCGCCGAGCGGCCGTTCGAGATGCGTCCCGCCGCCGGCGGCGACGACCCGTTCGAGCCTTCCGCGCGACCGCCGCATCGCATGGTGTGGCTGAAGACCATCGGCCGCCTGCCCGACGATCCGGCGCTGCATCGCTATCTGCTCGCGTACGCGTCGGATCACTCGCTCATCACGACGGCGCTGCTCCCGCACGGCATCTCGTGGCTCACGCCGGGGATGCAGGTGGCGAGCCTCGATCACGTCATGTACTTCCACCAGCCTTTCCGCGTCGACGAGTGGCTCCTCTATGCGCTCGACAGCCCGGCTGCCCATGGCGCTCGCGGGCTCGCGCGCGGTCGCGTGTTCACGCAGGACGGAAGGCTCGTCGCCTCGACGACGCAGGAAGGCTTGATGCGAAAGCGCGACGCGAAAGCATGAGGGCGAGTCGGCGGGCATCGGGGGTCCGGCAGGGGCGTGGACCGCCAGGCTGTACCAATCCAGCGCCGCCACTTCTCGCGTTCGAGCGACTGGACTCTCGGCGGCCGCAGTGGGAAACCCCGCGTCCAAGGCCATGACCTACCGACCTTCCAGCGCTCTCGATCGTGCCGTCGTTCGCGCTCTCGCCGGCGCCCTCGTCCTCGTGCTCGTCGCCTGCAGCTCGTCGGATCGCGACCGAAAAGACGGTCCTGCCGCCGCCCCCGCGGTTGCGCCGCCCGACGCGGTCCACGCGTTCGTCGCGCACCGTGATGCGCGCTTCGACTCGCCGAGCTTCGTGTGGCTCGCGAAGAACGAAAACGTGCAGTTTGCATCCGCTCGGGAAGCGGCATCGACCACGTTGCAGAGCATCGCCGGCACGTTCGCCCTCGAGCGCACCGCGCTCGCCTCGATCGAGACGACCTCGATCGACGATCTGGGACGCGGCGCCATCATCGCGCGCACGAAGCAGCGCGTGGGCGGCATCGAGGTGTTCCGCGGCGGTCTCGCCATCGCCATGACGCGCGCGTTCGAGCCGGTGTCGGCGTCGGGGTTCCTCGCGCGATCGATCTCCGGTGCCGCGCGACCGTTCGCGCGCTCCCCCATCGATGCCGTGAACGACGCGCACCGAGCGCTCGTCGGACAGCCCGCCACGTTCACGTCGATCGAGGTCGACGGCGACTACGAGCACTTCACCACCGGTGGCCTCGCTGCGCCGGCGCGCGTGAAGAAGGTGCTCTTCCCGATGGAGCCTGCTGCCGGCGGCGGCGTCGTTCCGGCGTACTACGTCGAGCTCCAGATCAAGCACGGTCCCGCGTTCTCGTACGTCGTGTCCGCGGGGGACGGCACGGTCCTCTTCAAGAACGACCTCGTTCGCTACGACGCGTTCTCGTATCGCGCGTACGCCGACCCCACGACGAAGATCCCGTGGGACGGACCGCAGGGCAATGGCGTTGCGCCGCATCTCACCGGCAAGCCCGACGGCTTCAAGCCTACGTGGCAGCCGTCGTCGCTCGTCACGCTCCAGAACTATCCGTTCTCGAGGAACGACGCGTGGCTCGCCCCGGGCGCGACGGCGCTCTCCGGCAACAACGTCGTCGCCTATCCCGACATCGTCTCTCCCGACGGTCTCGGCGGCGACGCGCTGCCGACCGCCACCGGACCGAACGCGTTCGACTACACCTTCGACACGACCCAGTCGCCGGGCGCCACGCCCACCAACATCAGCGCCGCGTCGACGCACCTCTTCTACGTCACGAACTTCCTGCACGACTGGTACTACGACCTCGGCTTCGCCGAGAAAGACGGCAACCACCAGCAGGGCAACTTCGGTCGCGGCGGCCGCGAGAAGGATCCGCTGAAGGCCGAGGCCCAGGATTTCTCCGGCAAGAACAACGCGAACGCGACGGTGCCCGCGGACGGCGCGTCGCCGCGCCTCCAGATGTACGTGTTCTCCGGTCCGAGCATCGCGGAGCTCACCGTGCTCACGCCCGCCGCGCTCGCCGGGCAGAAGCCGGTCGGCCTCGCAGGCTTCGGCAAGGATCAGTTCGACACGACGGGCACGTTGGCGCTCGCTGCCGACGATCAGGGCGCCGACGTCGCGGACGGCTGCGAGCCGCTCACGAAGGACGTGACGGGCAAGATCGTCCTCGTCCATCGCGGCCTGTGCTCGTTCATCCAGAAGACCCTCAACGTCCAGCAGGCCGGCGGCATCGCAGCGCTCATCACGAACGTCCCGGCGTCCGCGACGCCGACCGAGCCGCCGTTCATGGGCGGAACCGACACGACGTCGTCGGTCACGATCCCGAGCCTCTCGGTGGCGCTCGCCGACGGCCAGGCGCTCGAAGCGGCGATCGCCGACGGCGTCACCGTGAACATGAAACGCCTCCTCCAGACCGATCTGGACGGCGCGATCGACACCACGATCGTCGCGCACGAATGGGGTCACGTCATCTCGGGCCGGCTGATCCACGACGGCCAAGGCCTCACCACCAACCAGTCCGGCGGCCTCGGTGAAGGTTGGGCGGATTTCTCGGCGCTCCTCCTCATGGTGCGCGCCGACGACGTGCTCTCGCCGAACGGCGCCGGCTGGGCCGGCGCGTATCCCAACGGCGCCTACGCCACGAGCGGCGCGGGCGCCGACTTCTACTTCGGCATCCGTCGCGTTCCGTACTCGATCGATTTCACGAAGGACCCGCTCACGCTGAAGCACATCGCGAACGGGACCGCGCTCCCCACCGGCGTGCCGATCAGCTTCGGCGAGGACGGCAGCTTCAACGCCGAGGTCCACTCCACGGGCGAGGTCTGGGCGACGATGCTGTGGGAGTGTTACGCGGCGCTGCTGCGCGATCCGCGCCACGCCGACTTCGTCGAGGCGCAGCGCACGATGAAGCAGTACTACGTCTCGTCGCTCAAGCTGACGCCGCCGGATCCGACGCTGCTCGAGGCGCGTGATGCGGTGCTCGCCGCGGCGTTCGCCGCGAACCAGGACGACTACCTCCTCTTCTGGGCGGCCTTCGGACGGCGCGGTGCCGGCGTCGGCGCGCTCGGGCCCGCGAAGGACAGCACCACGAACCAGGGCGTCGTCGAGAGCTTCTACGTCGGCAACGACGCGCAGGTCATCGCCGCGCCGCTGAAGGACGATGCGCTGTCGTGCGATCATGACGACATCCTCGACGACGGCGAGATCGGCACGATCGCCCTGACGGTCCGCAACTCCGGCACGGGCACGCTCGCCGCGGCGATCGCGAAGCTCTCCTCGAAGACGGCCGGCGTCACGTTCCCGGACGGCGACACCGTGGCGTTCAAGCCGCTGAAGCCGTTTGCGTCGTCGTCGGTGAAGCTGCACGTGCAGATCCACGGCGCCAAGCCGATCGACCCGATTGCCATCGACGTCGAGGTCACCGACCCGAGCTTCCCCGAGGGTCGAGTGGCGCGGACCGTCATCCCGGCGCGCTACGAGGCCGATGAGGCCGCGAACACGTCGACCGTCGATCACGTCGACACCAAGAAGAGCGCGTGGGTCGCGACCGGCGACGACGCGATGATGATGGCGCTGCCCTGGGCGCGCGCCGGCGTCACGTCCGACGGCTACTGGTCGGTGCCGAACAACACCGTCTCCTCCGAGCAGCAGCTCACGTCACCGAAGTTCACGCTCGAGGGCTCGACCTTCGAGCTCGCGTTCCGTCACCGCTGGTCGTTCCGCATCTCGCGGCAAGGCAACTCCGATCTCGACGGCGGCGTCGTCGAGGTGAGCGTCGACGGCGGCAAGACCTGGCGCGATCTCTCGGAGGTCGGCACGATCGACTACACGACGACGCTCGCCACCGGACGCGGCGACAGCACCCTCGAAGGTCGGCGCGCCTACGGCAACAAGAGCCCGGGCTACCCGGACCAGTGGGTGAGCTCGCGCATCAAGATCGATCTCGGTGCGCATCCCGAGAGCGTCCAGGTCCGTTTCCGCACCGCGAGCGGCAGTCGCTTCGCAGGCGCGCCCGGCTGGGACGTCGACGACATCGAGCTCGACGGCATCTCGAGCAAGCCGTTCTGGTCCTTCATCGCTCACGCCGACAACTGTGACCCGAACGGGCCCACCGCCTCGGCGGGCAACCCCGTGACCGTGAAGTCGAAGGCACGCGGCGTCACGTTGACCGGCAGCGGTACGCACCCGAAGGCGCAGCCGCTCGAGTTCGTGTGGACGCAGGTGGCGGGCCCGACCGTGCCGCTCGCCACCGACCTCACCGAGGTGGCAACGTTCGACGCGCCCGACGTGGGGCGCGAGACCGTGACGCTCACGTTCCAGATCCGCGCCGACGACGGCCGCCTGCTCAGCCCGGCCGCCCGCGTCGACGTCACCGTGGTTCCGGGCGATCCGGTGCCCTACTTCGCGGCCGAAGGCGCCGGCTGCTCGACCTCGAGGCGCGCGCCGCCGCGGTCGGCGTTCACGCCCGTGGCCTTCACGGCGACGGGCCTCGCGCTCCTCGGCCTCGGCATCCTCCTGCGACGTCGCTCGCGGCGTCGCTGATCGCGTATGCTCGGTAGGTGGCTGACCTGCCGGAGAAGCCGATGGCGGGGTCCGATCTGTGGTTCGTGTATCTTGCACGCTGTTCGGACGGCTCGCTCTACACCGGCATCGCGCGCGACGTCGCCGAGCGGATCGCGCTCCATGACGCGGGCAAGGGCGCCAAGTACACGCGCGGACGAGGGCCCCTCGAGGTCTGCGCCGTCCGTCGCTGCCGGTCGAAAGGGGAGGCGCTCCGTCTCGAGTTGGCGGTGAAAGCGCTCCCCCGGCCGGAAAAAGAGACGCTCACGCGTCCCCGCAGGCTGGCGGCATTCGCGCGCCGATCCACAGCGTAATTATGACGTAAGATCCTCTAGTTAGACGCGGTTCGTGAAGTGCTTGGTGAAGCGTGTCGGCCCACCTTTCCGCACGAAACGGTGCCCTCATTAGAGAAAACGACGTCAGGGGATGATCCTTTTTCGCGCCACCAGGCACTCTTGGTACGAAGGCATGACGGAACTCGGCTTGGCGACGGAGACCGACAGCTCGGGGAGGATGATCGCGGACCCCGCGACCCTCGACGCGATCGCCCTCGCCCGTCAGGCCGCGACCGGGGACGCCGCCGCGACGAGCCGTCTCCTCAAGAGCCTCGCGTCCCGCGTCGCGCGCGTCGTGCGCGCCGTCCTCGGCGGCGGACATCCGGACGTCGACGACGTTGCGCAGCAAGCGCTCATCGGATTCATCCAGGCGCTCCCGGCCTTTCGCGGCGACTGCGATCCCGCTCGCTACGCCACCACCATCGCCGTGCGCACCGCCATCGGCGCGCGCCGCCGTTCGCGCATCGAGGGCTCGCGTCGTGACGCCGCTGCCGAGCCGGACGCCGTCGCGTCGTCCGCCATCGAGCCCGGCGAAGAGATGGCCTCGCAGCGACGCAAGGAGGTCCTTCGCGAGCTGCTCGCCGAGCTGCCTTCCGAGCAAGCCGAGGCCCTTGCGATGCGCGTGGTCCTCGGGTGGTCACTCGACGAGATCGCCGTGCAGAGCGGCGCGCCGCTCAACACCGTGCGAAGCCGGCTCCGTCTCGCGAAGGAATCGCTGCGCAAGACCATCGAGAGCCAGCCGGGCCTCCTCGAGCTGCTGGAGGTCGACCGATGAGCGTCGTCGACCTGCACCCCGAGGAGCTCCTCGACAAGGACGAGCGCGGTGAGCTCACGGCCGACGAGCGCGCGCGTCTCGACGCCCATCTCGATCGTTGCGCTGCGTGCCGCGCCGAGGTGGTGCTGCGTGCCGACTTCGCCGCGGAGCTCGACGGCGAGGATCGTCCGTCGGCGCTGGTCGATCTCGTGCAGGGCGCGCTGGCCGCGCCGCGTCCTGTGACGGCGCCTCCGCCGGCGATGCCGGCCGCTGCCGCGCCTCGTGCGTCTGCCCCGATCGCGCCGATCGCCCCGACTGCGCCGACCGCCCCGACTGCGCCGATGTTGAGCGCGCCGGCGCCGATCGCCGGCGACGAGGACGCAGACCTGGATGGTCCGGACGCGATTCCGGGACTGCGTCGTCGTCCGCGACGCACCGCGGTCGTGCTGCTCGTCGCCGCCGCCGTCATGGCCGCGGCATCTGCCGGCGCGACCGGTCTGACCGGTCGCATCTGGCTCGGTCTCCGCGGCAACTCGCAAGAAGTGACGTTCGCGGGCGGCTCGGCGACGTCGTCCAAGGCCACACCCCCGAACGGCGCAGGCACTGCGCTTCCGAGCGGAGCCCTCGCGGGGACGTCCGTGCCCGATCCCGTCGACGCGCCGGTCGTCGCCACCGAGGAGCCGGCGCCGATGGCTCCGCCGCCGGTGGCTGCCGTCGCCGTCACGTTGACGTCTGCGCGCACGGCGCCCGCGCCCATCGCGCCGACGGCGGTCACGGCCGCGCCCATGCCGGCGCCCATGCCGATGCCCAGCACGGCGTCGGCCCTCTTCGACTCCGCCAACGCCGCGCGTCGCGACGGCGACACGGCGTCCGCGCTCGCGCGCTACGACGCCC
>JAXDMI010001056.1:0-8116 GCA_034666145.1 Myxococcales bacterium
TTCAGCAGCGTGCCGACGGCGGGCGCGAGCTCCTCGCTGCGCGCCAGCTTCGCGCATGCCTCGGGGTACTTGCCCTTCTCGAGCAGCTCGCGGCCTTCGGCGAAGAGCGCATCGGCCTGCGGTTGGCTCGCAGCGCTCGACGTTCCCGGCGTGGTCGGCGTGACGCCCGGGCCTTGCGCGCCTTGCGCGAAGGCGCGCGGCACCGGCACGAGCAACGCTGCGCCCAACGCGAACGACGCCATGGACCGGGCCCATCTCGCCCTGACCGCGGAAGACGCCATCGCGCCGAAGCTTATCTCACGGCGTGCGAAAAATGCGTCGGAGCAGGCGAGGCAGTCAGTCGTGCTTGGGCCGACGGATCCAGCCGTCGATCTTCGCGCGCGCTCCGCCGGGATCCCCGCCGGAACCTTCGAAGCCGACCATGTAGACGTGGTTGTCGTACCAACCCGTGACGAGCGCGTGCTTGCCGTCGGGATAGATGGTCAGGCCACTGCCGTGATCCATACCGGGTACGCGAAACACGCGCGCCGTCCAGTCCTCGGTGTCCACGACCGAGACGCTGTTGGTCTCCTTGCCGTAGTCGGCTGACCAGATGAAGCGACCGTCGCGGGAGACCTCGATGCTCTTCGGCGAGCTGCCGACGTGGAGCTCGTGGACCACCTTCTCGCTGGCCACGTCGATCGCATGCACCATGGAGTCGTGATAGCAGCTCACGATCAGCAGCTTTTCGTCGACGGTGAGCGTGAGATGGCGCGGTATCGGACACGCCTTGAAGCGATGGCGGGCCGAAAAATCAGGGCCTTTGAAGACGTCGATGGACTCGCCGTTGAAGTTCGCGACGTAGAGGGTGCCGCCCTTCGTCATCACCATGCCGCGCGGATTCTTGCCGGCAGGCAGCGTGCGAACGACCTTCGCAGATGCGACGTCGATCTGCGTGACCGAGTCGCCGGACCAGTTGGCGGCGAAGAGCTGCTTGCCGTCCGGTGAGAGCACCAGGATCTTCGGGTGCGTCCCCGTCGGGATCTCCTTCGTCACGCGCTTCGTCTTCACATCCACGAACTGCACGCTGTTGCGGATGAAGTTCGACGCGAAGATGGTGGTGCCATCCGGAGAGAGCACGCTCTCGACGACGTTGCCCGGCACGTCGATGGTATCGATGTGCGCGAGCGACTTGGCGTCGACGACCTCGATGTTGTGGCCGTTCGTCATTCCGAAGTTCGTGACGTAGGCGCGCGTGCCGTCGGGCGAGAGGCTGACGCCCTTCGGCATCGAGCCGGTCGGCGCGACGGCTTGCACCTCGAGCTGCGGAGGCTGCGCGCTCGCTGCGCCTCCGAGCAGCGACATCGCGGCCAAGGCCGCGCATGCCACGAAGGCCTTCAAGGGGCGCCCGCGGGCGCCGCGAACATGAGCGGCGGCGGATCCGGCGGCGCGAGGCTCGCCTCGAGCGGGTCGAGGATCGTGCGGTAGCGCCGGTAGAACTTGGTCACCTTCACGACGTAGTCGCGCGTCTGCGCGTAGGGCGGGATGCCGCCGTATTGCACGACCGCGCCCTCACCGGCGTTGTAGCCGGCGACGGAGAGCTCGAGATCGCCGTTGAACATGTTCGCGAGCACGCGCAGATAACGCACGCCGCCGAAGATGTTTTCCCGAGGATCGTTGATGTCCCTCACCTGCATGCGCGCCGCCGTCTCCGGCATGAGCTGCATGAGGCCGCGCGCGCCGGCGTAGCTCACCGCGCGCGGGTCGTAGTCGCTCTCCACCTTGATGACGGCGCGAACGAGCGGCTCCGGGATTTGATAGAGCGCCGACGCCTGGTGGATGTAGTCGTCGAAGCGCGTGTAGCGCGACGGGTCACGATCCTGCGGCGCGAACGGCGTGACGCCGGGACGAACCGCGTTGCCGGCGACCGCCGCGGGCGCTGCCGCGTTCGCCTTCAAGTAGACCTTCGCGGTGGGATTCGCGGTCGGTCGGTTGGTGAAGTGCACGACGCCGTCGGCGTCGGTCCACTGGTAGATGTCGGCGCGCGCCTGCGATGCGGTGAGCGACAGGACGCCGAACGCGATCACCGCCAGGACGGCGAAGACGCGGGAGCGCTGGGACGACACCATCACGTGCTGGATGCTGCCGGATCTGCAGTTTCCTTGCAACTTACCCTCACGATGACGTCGCCCTCGGGCGCGGTATTCCGGTCCGAGGTCGGTTACAGTGCGCAGCGCTTTGGACTGGCACCTTCCTCTTCTCGTCTCGGCCATCGCGTTTGCGGCGTTCATGGTCTTCCGGTTCCGCCCGGTGATCAGCGGCGACGGACGTACGAACGCAGCGCTCCTCAAAGGAGCGAAGCAGCGCATCCTCGCCGCGAAGGACGACGTCACCCGTGCAAATGCGCTCTGCGATGCGGCCGATGCGTGCGCCACGCTGGGTCGCATCGGCGCCGCGGTGACGTTCTATCTCCGTGCGCTGCGGGCCGATCCCACGTCGAAGGAGATCGCGCAGCGCGCCGCGGAAGGCCTGGCCCGCAGGCCCGCCGCGCTCGAGAAGGTCATGTGGCGCCATCTCGCGACGACGCGCTTCGTCGACTCGCGCGAAGCCGCGGTCATCGCGCTCCGTGCGCTCGTCGCGTCGTACTCGAAGCGCCCGCGCTTCCATGCCCGCGCCCGTGCCCTCGAAAACGTCCTCGAAGCCCTCGGCGAACCACCGCCCTGACCCAGGGTCATTTCGGGCTTCCTGACCCAGGGTCATTTCGGGCTTCCCGACCCAGGGTCATTTCCGGGGCTGATGACCCAGGGTCAGGGCTGGTCGACGGCGGATGGGGATCGGGCGGAGCAGAACATTCCGACCTGTGCCCACGTTGTGCGACATTTCGCGGAGCG
This sequence comes from Myxococcales bacterium, assembly GCA_034666145.1. Lineage (GTDB taxonomy): Bacteria > Myxococcota_A > Polyangia > Polyangiales > Polyangiaceae > Labilithrix. Next base: position 2,871 of record JAXDMI010001056.1, read on the forward strand.
CTGCTGCTCGTGGAAGGGGGCTCGCTGACTGCCGCGCATGACCATCGCGCGCATCGGCTACTGGCACGCAGCGTTCTCCGATTCCGAGGCCGCGCAGATCGGCACGCTGAACGTACCGCTCACCGAAGAGCCGTCGTCGAAGGACACGGTGAGCTTCCCTTCGATGACGCTCGACGTGACGGTGGAGAGCGTGACGTCGGACGTCGTCGCGCGACCCTTCTTGTCGATCAGAGCGCCTTCGACGGGTTGCCCGCTCGGGCAGGTCGCGGCAACGCTGGCGTACTTGATCTCGCTGGTCGTGAACGTGCCGGGTGCCGTTCCGATGAGGTGGTAGGCCTGGAAGAGAGTCTCACTCGGCCGGAATCGCTGCCGCGTGACGGCGTCGCAGAGGCCTGCCGCATCGCTGAGGATGACGTCGATGGAACCGTCCGTGCCGACACGGCCAAGCCCGCTGCGAACGGTGAACGTCTCGCCGCCGAGGGAGCCCGACATCTGTGCGCTCCCGTCGTTGCCGCCACCTGTCAAGCCGCCGCCGCTCGTGCCGCCCGACCCACCCGAGCAGGCACCTTGCGCGATGAAGGCGATCGACAAGGCGATCGAGGGAAGCGTGGTCCTCATCCGCAAACCATACATCGTCCGAGAGGCGGCGACGAAGGTGCAAGCGAGTCGATGTCGTCGCGTTTGTATCGTTCAGATCCGCGCGGCTTTTCTTCGGCGATCGCGCACCACCAGCACGATCACGAGCGCCACCACGCACGCGAACACGCCCATCGCCACGCTCTCGATGTGTCGCGCCAGCGCGTCGCGCGGGGCTGCTTGCTCGAGGCACGACACCTGCGTCTCCGGCGCCCACCACGTGAGCGGCGTGCAGTGGCGTCGGCGGAGCGAGAGCCAATCCATCAGCGCCGCGACCGTGATGTGGACGAGGAAGCCCTGGTAGATGCTCTTCGTCTTCATCGAGAGCGACCCGAGCGCGATGCCCGCCACGATGGCGCCGACCGCTTCGAGGTACGGCTTGCCGAAGTGGATCATGCAGTACGGCACCGCCATCGCGAAGATGGCGCCCGAGCCGAAGCTCTTACGCAGCACGCCGAGCCAGAAGCCGCGGAAGAACATCTCCAGCGCGAAGAACTGCGCGAAGTACATCGCCTCCCACGTGAGGAAGTCGAACCAGCTCCGCGGCGCGTTCTTGTAGAACGGGTAATAGCTGCCGAAGTCGGGCTGCGCGCTCACGACGAGCATCGCGGGGAGCACCACCGCGAGGAACAAGCTGTAGATCCAGACGTGATCGAAGAAGCCCCTCGTGCGTAGCCCGAGATCGAGGATCGAGTCCTTGCGGAAGGCGAGCTTCCACACGAAGAACGGCAGCACGTAGCCGCCGATGCGCGTGCCGGCCCACCACGCGAAGCCGTAGAGCTCGTCGTACTTCGCGAGCGTGGGGAGGCGATTCGGCGCGTAGTGCTTCGCGATCCACGGATAGATCGCCTGCTCGAAGTAGCCGCGCCCGCCGTAGTACTCCTGCATCGTCAGGATCACCGCGCACATGACGAGGCCCACCATGGGCCGCGGATCGGTCTTGCCCTTCGAGAGGATCTCCGCGCGATGGCGGAGCGCCTCTTCGTCGATCTCGCGCCACGTGCCACGGAAGAAGAGCCACACGACCGGCAGGATGATCAGGAGAAGCGGGATCGGGAGGATCGGCTTCACCGTCTCGAGGAACGCGGGAAAACCCGTGAGCTCGTGCGGCATGGACGGCTGCGTGAACGGACGCAGTGCAGAGAAGAAGAGGAGCAAGGGCGTACTTCGGCGCGTCAGCGACGCTCGGCGGTCTCGGCGGCGCGCGTGAGTCGCGCGACGGACACGTCGCGCCCCAGGACGGAGAGCACCTGGAAGAGGCTCGGGCTCGCCGTGCGACCGGTGAGCGCGACGCGCACGGGCTGGCCCACGACCTTCATCTCGAGGCCGCTCTCGGCGAGCCATGCGTTGACGCTCGCCTCGAGCGCCGCTTCGGTCCACTCCGGCGCCTTCGTGAGCGCGTCGCGGAAGCCGGTGAGGCGCGGCGCGGCGTCCTTCACGAGGAACTTCTCGACCGCCTTCTCGTCCATCACAGGCGGCTCGCGGAAGAACGGGTCGAGCATCTCCGCGGCCTGCACGAACGTCGTGGCTCGATCACGAATGGTGTAGAGCGCACGCTTCACGGCGGCGGCATCGACGGCCCCGGCACCGGTGGTGATGCCGCGCTTCTCGAGGAACGGCAGCGTGCGCGTCGCGTACTCGTCGCTCGAGACGAGGCGCTCGGCCTTGAGGTGCTCGTGGTTGATCGACAGGAACTTCTTCGCGTCGAACTTCCCGTCGCCGCGGCCGCACGACTCCCACGAGAAGGCCTGCACGAGCTCCTCCTTCGAAAAGACCTCCTGGTCTCCGAAGGACCACCCGAAGCGCGCGAGGTAGTTGAGGACGGCGTTCGGCGCGTAGCCGGTCGTCTCGTACTCGCTGACGCTCACGGCGCCGTGACGCTTCGAGAGCTTCTCGCCGCTGGGGGCGAGCATCATCGGGAGGTGCGCGAACTCGGGAATCTTCGCGCCGAAGGCCTCGTACAGCATGATCTGCGGCGGCGTGTTGATCATGTGATCGCGGCCGCGCGCGACGAGCGAGACCTCCATCGTCATGTCGTCGACGACGGCGCCGAAGTTGTAGAGCGGCACACCGTCGGAGCGGAGGAGCACGAAGTCCTGCTGCTCGATGTTGGGCGTGACGACCTCGCCGAAGACCTTGTCGACGTAGCGAACCGAGCCGCTGCGATCGGTCATGAAGCGCACGACGTACGGTAGATCCGGCTCGTCGGTGCGGTTGCGACACGTCCCCGGGTACTTGAACTGGGCCTTGGGGTCCTTCGCCTTGAGCGCCTCGCGCTGCGCGTCGAGCTCGGCCTTCGTGCAGAAGCAGCGGAAGGCCTTCTTCGCCTTCACGAGCTCGTTCGCCTTCTCCTTGTAGAGGGCGAGGCGCTCCATCTGCGTGTACGGACCGTGGCTGCCACCGACGCCGGGCCCTTCGTCCCAGTCGAGGCCGAGCCACTTCATCGACTCGAAGATGACGGCGCGGCTCGCATCGGTGGAGCGCTCCTGATCGGTGTCCTCGATGCGCAGGATGAACGTGCCGCCGGTCTTACGTGCCCAGAGCCAGTTGAAGAGCGCCGTGCGCACGCCACCGATGTGCAGGTAGCCGGTGGGAGACGGAGCGAATCTGAGACGCGGCTTCGACATCGCGGCCAACGAGTAGCAGGAGACGGCTCAGACGGGAACGGGACCGTGCATGAGCACCCCCCCGGCCCCGCCGCAGAAGCGCACGATCCAGAGGACGAGGTCGAGGCCGAGCACGATCGCGGCGGCGTAGACGGTGATGCGGGCGGCGCGTACCTGCCAGAGCACGAACGGCGTTCCGCGCTGCCACGTCACGATGATGGTGAGGGCCGCGAAGACGAGCTGCACGAGGAGCGTCGGGACGGCGAGAGGATGCATCGCGAGCGAAGCCGAGAAGTCGCCGTGCACGAGCAGCTCGATGGCGCGCGTCATGCCGCATCCTGGACACGGCTCGTGGAGGAAGCGCGCGACGGGGCACTGCGTGATGCCGAGGATCACGGGAAGCGCGGTCACGAACCAGATCGCCGCGACGAGCGCTGCCGCGCGCGACCGCGCGTGCGTACGCGTCCGGGCTGGCGCGACACGAAGAGGCGTGACAGGCTCCACCCTCGCTAGATAGCCGTTTTCCCGGGAGCACGAGATGGATGAGCACGCAAACCTGATCCTCGCGTACGGACCTCCTCCGGGTGGCGGTGGTGGCGGCGGCTATGGACCTCCTCCGGGTGGCGGCGGTTACGGACCCCCTCCTGGTGGCGGTGGGTACGGCGGACCTCCTCCTGGTGGCGGTGGTTACGGCGGACCTCCCGCTCCTCCCCCGGGCGGCTTCGGTGGACCTCCTCCTCCCGGGGGTTTTGGGGGCGGCTTCGGTGGCGGCTCGCCGTACGGTCCGCCCGGACCGCAGATGCCTGGGATGGGCGGCCCGGGCTTCGGTCCGCAGAGCACGCAGAACGGGCTCGCCATCGCATCGCTCGTCACCGGCATCCTCGCGCTACCGACGACCTGTTGCTGCAGCATCCTCTCGCTGCCGCTCGGCATCGCCGCGTGCGTGATGGGTGGGCTCGCGCTCTCCAAGATCAAATCCGCTCCGCAGATGTACGGCGGCAAAGGCCTGGCTCTCGGTGGAGCGATCTGCGGCGCCATCTCCATTCTCATGGCGATCGCGTTCCTCGCGCTCGGCATGGGCCAGGCGCTCGTCGATCAGTACCAACGCACGCACTGATCCGTTCGAGTCCTCAGCGATACGGAGAGCCGCCCTGGCTCGCGATGGTCATCGCGAGCAGGTGCGCGAGGAGGTCCATGCCGTCGCGCGAGCTGCGTTCGCCCTCGGCGTTCAAGCGCGCCCCGATGCGTCTTCGCTCGAGGCGGTCGTCATAGACGGCCATCGCGGAGCTCGTGCGCATGCGCGCGATCGTTCGCGTGAAGTTGACGAACGCGACCGTCGAGCGCTCCTCGCCGAGCCCCACGTAGCTCGCGTGTCGCTCTCGGAGGAGCCACGGCTTCTCGCCGCTCCTGCGGAAGAAATAGACGACGCGCTCTCGCTCCTCGCTCTTCACGACACCGGCCTGGAGCGCCGCCATGTTGATGCCGTGCTCATCGACGAAGGAGGGCTGCGACTGTCGCTCGACCTCACTCGTGGTGTCGAACACGGCGCGCAAGATCGCGAAGACGTCGCCGTACGGCAGGAGCTCGCCGGTGGCGGTGCGTCGCATGCCCTCGGCGTCGAGGACGAAGTGGTCGGCCCTCGTCATCGCAGCGCTCGCGACGAAATTCTCCTCGTCGAAGACGTGTGCGCCATGACCGCGTGAGCGAAGAACGCCGAGCACGTCGTTCGCGCGAGTCCGGTCGGCGGTGCTGAGGACGATGGTGGGCGTGGCGGCAGCGAGCGTGAGGCGCGCCTCGTAGGAGGTCATGCCGAGGACCGGCGCGAGCGCCTCGGCCTCGCCGAGCGCAGGACGCGCCAGGTTCGAGATGAAGACCACCAGCACAGCTCGAAGCGTAGCTTCTGCGGGTGCGCGGCGGCTACGCTGCGCGTGCGATGCCCCGCGAAGAAGCTGCGATCGCCCTCGAGCTCGCCGCGCTGTCCGTCGCAGAGATCGTCGATGCGGC
>JAXDMI010001057.1:0-3643 GCA_034666145.1 Myxococcales bacterium
GCCAAGATTCGCTGCGCCATCGACTCCATCGGCGGAGCGTCGAGCGGCGACATCTGTTCGCTGCTCTCGTCCGACGGAAAGCTCGTCGCCTTCGGCTCGATGAGCGGGGAGCCGATGCACGTCGACAGCGGCGCGTTGATCTTCAAACGGATCACCGTCGAAGGCTTCTGGCTCTCGAAGCAGAACGCAGTCCCACCAGAGAAGTCGAAGGTGATGATCGGCGAGCTCGTGCAGCTCGCATCGAAGGGCGTGCTCGATCTGCCTGTCGCCGGCGTTTTTCCGCTCGAGCGCGCAGCGGAGGCCGCGACGGCCAGTGTTCGGGCATCTCGTCGCGGCAAGGTCCTCCTGTCGCCGTGACGAGCTTCGGCGCCGTCGAGATCGGCTACACCACGATGGACAAGCTCGCGGAGCATCTCCGACGGATGCAGTGATGGGGCTCCCGATCGCTGAGAGATTCACCGAGGGTCTTTCCAGTCGGCAGTAGGTTGCGGTAGCGGAGCTCCGTCGCAATCATCCGGCCATCCGCATGGCCGACCCCGACTGGTTCAAAGACGCCGTCTTCTTCGAGGTTCATGTTCGAGCCTTCATGGATGGCAACGGCGACGGCGTGGGTGATTTCGCAGGCATGACCTCGCGGCTCGACTACATCGCCGAGCTCGGCGTCGACTGCATCTGGCTGTTGCCGATGTACCCCTCGCCGCTGCGCGACGACGGCTACGACATCTCGGATTACACGGCGATCCATCCGCTGTACGGCACGCTCTCGGACTTCCGAACATTCCTCGATGCGGCGCACGCGCGCGATATCCGAGTGCTCACGGAGCTCGTCATCAATCACACGTCGGACCAGCACCCGTGGTTCGTCGCGGCGCGTAGCTCGCGCGACAATCCGATGCGCGACTACTACGTCTGGAGCGACAGCGACGAGAGGTATGCCGGCGCGCGGATCATCTTCACCGACACCGAGAAGTCGAACTGGGCCAGGGACCCGATCAGCAAAGCGTACTACTGGCATCGCTTCTTCAGCCATCAACCCGACCTCAACTACGACAACCCCGTCGTCCGGGACGAGATCTGGCGCGTGATGAGGTTCTGGCTGGACCACGGCGTCGATGGCTTCCGCGTCGACGCCGTGCCCTATCTCGTCGAACGCGAAGGCACGTCGTGCGAGAACCTGCCGGAGACGCACGAGATCCTCACGCAGCTCCGAAGGAGGCTCGACGTGGAATACGCGGGCCAGGGAAAGATCCTGCTCGCCGAGGCCAACATGTGGCCCGAAGACGTCAGGCCGTACTTCGGCGACGGCGACGAGTTCCACATGGCATTCCACTTCCCGATCATGCCCCGCATGTTCATGGCGATTCAGCTCGAGGATCGAAAGCCGCTCGTCGAGATCATCGATCGCACTCCAGCGATCCCAGCCGGCTGCCAGTGGGGCATTTTCCTCCGAAACCACGACGAGCTGACGCTCGAGATGGTCACCGACGAAGAGCGTGATTACCTGTTTACCGAGTATGCGAAGCAGCCAGCAGCGCGCATCAATCTCGGGATCCGTAGAAGGCTCGCCCCGCTCCTCGACGACGATCGACGCAAGATGGAGCTGATGAATGTGATCCTGATGTCGTTACCCGGCAGCCCCTTCATCTACTACGGCGACGAGATCGGGATGGGTGACAACATCTATCTCGGCGATCGGAATGGCGTGCGCACGCCGATGCAGTGGAACGGCGATCGCAACGCGGGTTTCTCGGATGCCGATCCCGAGCAGCTCTATCAGCCCATCGTGGCGAACCCGGTGTATGGATATCCGGCTGTCAACGTACGGGCGCAGGAGCGGAGCCCGAGCTCGCTGCTGCGCTGGATGAGAAAGGTCGTCGCGGTGAGGCGGACGACGAAGGTCTTCGGCAGGGGATCCATCACCTTTCTCCACCCGAAGAATCATCGGGTGCTCGCATACCTGCGCGCGATGGGGGATGGCGACGGCGATACGGTGCTCGTGGTCAACAACCTGTCCGCGACCGCCCAATTCGTCGAGCTCGATCTCTCCGCGCACGCTGGCGCGCTTCTGATCGAGATGTTCGGAGGGAGCCTCTTTCCTCGCGTCAGCGACGAGCCGTACCGGCTGACGCTCGGAGCGTACGGGTTCTTCTGGTTCAAGTTTCGCTGGGTGTGATGCAGTCGACGACCCAAGCACTCGCTCGGCGCTCGGGCCGGCCGAGCCTCCTCTCGGACCAGCTCGTCCGCGATCTCGTGGCGACCGGGCAGGTCGAGGTCATCGTCGGGCTACCCACGCTCGACAACGCCGCCACTGTCGGGAGGGTCGTTCGCGCCGTCTACGAGGCTTTCGCCGGCCCGCTCGCACGCGAACGAACCATGCTCCTCAACGCCGACGGTGGCTCGATGGACGGCACCGCCGACATCGTCCGTGGCCAGGCGAAGGACCCATCGGAGCTCGTGTGTACGGTGCACACGCTTCGCACGGTGCACCGCGTGTCCACCCCCTACCACGGCCTCCCCGGGCGCGGGAGCGCGCTCCGGCTCGTGTTCGCCGCGGCCGACCTGCTGCGTGCGCGCGCCATCGTGATCGTCGATCCGGACGCAACGTCGCTCTCGGCGAGCTCGGTCGCCGCGCTCGTGACGCCCGTTCTGAAGAACGGCTACGACCTCGTGAAGCCTGTCATGGGGCAGTCGCCGTGGGAGGCTCCGCTCATGAGCCAGCTCGTCCGCCCGCTGATGCGTGCGGCCTACGGCAAGCGGCTGCGAGAGCCGCTGGCGACGCAGTTCGCGTGCTCGGGCGCGTTTGCCGTCGAGGTGCTCGCCGAAGGTGCGTGGGATGAGCCATTCGCGCGGTACGGCCTCGATGCGTGGCTCTGCGCGCAGGCGATGGCGAGCCGCGCAAAGATCGCGCAGGTCTGGACACGCGGCGCCGTCGAGCCGAAGCACCCGCGCAGGCCGGCCCTCGTCGACGTGTTCGAGCAGGTCGTCGGCGCTGTCGGCGCGTGTCTCGAGGCCGACCCGAACGGCTGGCTCTCCATCGCGGGCTCGGAGGACATCCCGATCCTCGGCGAGCCGCCGCCGGCTCCCGGCTCGCGGCCCGCGTTCGACCTCGCGCGGTTCGCCTCGACGTTTGCGCAAGCAACGCGCGACCTCGCGCCGCTCCTCGGACCGGTCCTCGGGCCCGACGTCCTCGCGGCGCTCGCCGCAGCGGCCGAAAGCTCTCCACCCTCGATCGACGACGCGCTTTGGGTACGCGCGATCTACGCCGCGCTCGCCGCTTTCCATCACCGTGTGCTGTCGTCCGGACAGGTCGTGCAGGCGATGGTCCCGATCTACGAGGGTCGCGTCGCGAGCTTCTTCAACGAGACGGCGACGGTCGATGCCGCCACCGCCGCCGAGCGTCATGAGGCGCTCGCACGGGAATTCGAGCGCCAGAAACCCGCGCTCGTCGAGCTCTGGACTTCGCAAGCGCAGAGGTAATCATGTTCAGCGAGATCCTGAATCTACTGCACACCGCCTGGAGCAATTTCCTCGAGCTCTTGACGCACTTTCTGCCGAGGGTTCTCGCGATGGTGATGATCATCGTCGCCGGATGGGTGTTCGCGGCGTTGGGTCGTTTCGTCGTGCGGCGGGCGATGCGGATCGG
>JAXDMI010001058.1:0-6760 GCA_034666145.1 Myxococcales bacterium
TGGTCGGTTCGTTCGCACTCCTCGTCGCAACCGCCGGAATGGCGGCGGTCGTCGCCTGTCATCCGACGGAGCCGAAGCAGGCCTCGGGCATCGATCCCGTGACCGACGATTCGGCGTCGAGCAGCTCGTCGTCGGGCGGCTCGTCGAGCGGGAGCAGCAGCGGCTCGCGCGGGGGCGACAACATCATCGTCCCGCCTCCCGGCGGCGGCGGCGCTTCGAACGCCGCCGGCGGCAAGAACGCGCAGAACAAGGGCGAGCCGACGCAGGTGAACAGCCTGTCGTCGATGATGGATAACCTGCGCTGGGGCATGAGCCACGCCGAGGTGACGAAGACGTTCACCGAGAACGGCGGCATCATCTGGAAGGACTACGACGAGAAGCTCGCGAAGGCGCGCGTCGGTCCGGAGATGAGCGCGATCGAGAACGAGCGCGAGCAGGCGAAGCAGGCGTTCGGTCGCAGCTTCATCGAGTTCAAGGACACGCCTACCGGCTATGACGCGACGGGAATCAAGGGCGAATACACGTATCGCAATCGTGAAGCGCTCATGTGGATCAACCGCCAGGGGAAGAAGCGCTACTTCTTCTTCATCAACGATCGCCTCTGGAAGGTCTATGACGAGGTTCCGCTCACTGCCGACGGGCCGCTCGGCAAGTCGTACATCGACGCGGTGAACACGTTGAACGGCAAGCTCGGAGCGCAGGGCCGCATCCAGGGCGCCGATCCCGCGAAGGGGATCAACGCGACGACCGTCGATTGGAAGGACGGCTCGAGCCATCTCCGCGTCGTCGATCGCTCGGGCGAGAAGGTCGCGGCCGTCGTGATCGAGGACAACAACACGCTCGGCAACCTCGCCGGCCTCCGCACGATGAAGGCCGAGGATCCCACGGCGATCGATCCGACGATCGCCGCCGTCACCAAGGGCGGCCTCAGCGATCCCAACGCGGGGAAGGCCGCGCCGGACGGGGGCGCGCCGAAGAAGGGCACGCCGCCGAAGAAGAAGTAGGTCGGGAGCGGCGCGTACGAGGTCGGAGGCCTCGTACGCGAGGCCAGCGCGCGAGTGCCCGGCGAGTGCCCGACGCCTGCTGACGCCTGCCGACGCCTACTCGATCAGGTGCGCGCCGTCGGGGACGCTCCACCCCGTCGTGACCTTCACGGTCGCCTTCGGAGCTGCGCCGTGGACCGCGGGCTCGAGCAAACGCTCGCGTGTCATCGTCGCGCCGGGGCAACCCGCGCAGGTGCCGGTGAGGTGCAGATGCACGTCGTCGGCGGTGGCGCTCACCAGGTAGAGCTCACCGCCGTCGGCCTTCACGAGGGCTGCGACGAACTCGGAGAGGGCTTTCGTCACCGAGCCCACCATGCCTGCATCCGTGGCGGACGCGGCGCCAACCGAGGTTGCAGTCTGGACGTCCGTCTTGGCCTGGTCGCTCGCCTTCGTCGCCACGTCGGTCACCGAGACCAGATTACCACATTGCGGCAATGTCGGCGGATCGGCCGCGACCCCTCACCAGGCGGACGAGGCGGACGAGGCGGACAAGCAACGCCACGTCCCCGGCGACCATCCAATTGCGCCTACACCTCGCCCACAAATTGCCGCTAGGAAGCGGCCACGAGCGGGCGTTATAGTTTCAAGGACGATTTGCGTAAGAGCTGGGGGGCTCACCGCATTCGGCAGGAGAACCATCGGTGGCACGGTACCGACTACGGTTTCTGCTTCAGGAGTTCGACCTCCCCCGCGGGGCCACGATCCTCGGGCGAAGCTCCGATTGCCATGTGACGATCGAGGACCCCCTCGTTTCGCGGCATCATGCACGCATCGTCCTCGAAGGCGATCGCGCGGTCGTCTACGACCTCAACAGCCGGAACGGCGTGAAGGTGAACGGCGCGCCCGTGAAGGATCCCGTCGAGCTGAAGGACGGCGATCGCCTCCGCATCGGTACGCAGGAGCTCGTCTTCTGTCGCGTCGAGGCCGCCCCCAATGCGTCGGCCAAGACCACGGGCTTCCTCCGTCACTGCGCGCGGTGCCGGATGCCGTATCCGCAGGAGGCCGGCTCTTGTCCGAGCTGCGGCGCCACCGAGGCGCTCGACGAGGAGACGCTCAGCGGCCAGTTCGGCGCCGCCGCCCAGCAAATCTGGAGCGTGCAGCTCTTTCTCGAGGTCCTCGACCGCGCGCTCACGCTCGAGCGCTTCGAGGACGTCCACCGCATCCTCCGCCGCGCCACGGTGCAGGTCGAAGAGCGGATCGTCCGCGGTGACGCCATCGACGCCTCCCAGCTCTCGAAGCTCGCCGTCGGCGCCGCCCGCGCCAGCCTCGCTCTCGACGACTCCACATGGGCGGTCTGGGTGGCGCAGGTCTATCGCCGCGTACCGATCGTCATGCCCGAAGAGGTGGTCGTGAAGCTCGGCGAGCTCGCCGCGCGCTTCCCGCACGACATGGCCGACCCCGTCGAGCAGCTCGCCAGCTACGTCCGCACCGTCCCGTCGTCACCCGCGGAAGGACCGGCGATCGCCGCTCTCGAGCGCGTGCGTGCCTCGGTCGCTCCGCCCACCGACCGCGCCGCGTCGAAACCGGCTCTGAGCTAGGTCTGTCCGCGTTTCGGCTTTCACTGGCGGCCCCAGTAGGGCACCATTCATCGGATTCCTTGCCGCGCTGGTACGCGGCGGTATTCCATGGCCTCTGACGGATGCGCTTTCGGCTCCGCTATCTCCAGCACGACCTCGAGCTGAACGAAGGCACGTTCGCCGTCGGGCGGAATGCGAGCTGCCAACTTTCGCTCGACGATCCCCTCGTGTCGCGGCGGCACGCGATCTTCGAGCTGCAGGGCGGCGGGGTCACGATCGAGGACCTGAACAGCCGCAACGGCGTCATCGTCAACGGTCATCGCATCGAGGCGAAGGTGAACCTCAACGTCGGCGACCGCATCCTCATCGGATCGCAGGAGCTGACACTGCTCGCGGCACGTGACGGCGCGAACGTGACGGGGGGCGGCGTCGGCAAGATGACGCTGCCGAAGATGAAGGTGAGCACGCCTTCGTCGGGCTTCCCGCCGGTGCAGATCGAGTCGGACCCCGAGCCGTCGATGGTGCGGCGCGCCGATCAGTTCAAGCTGCTCTCGGGCGTCGCCGAGAAGGCGCTCGCGATGGGCAAGGCGGGAGAAGCCGAGCGTCTGCTCGCGTCGGCCCTCGCCGACGTCATCGAAGCGACCCGCGCGGGACGGCCGCTGCCGCCGACGCTCGTCGATCAGGCGGCGAAGTTCAGCGCGAAGCTCGCCACCGCGACGGGGAAGGGCGGCTGGGCCGATTACGTGATCGAGCTCTATGCGGCGCAGAAGCGCCCGTGTCCCGCGCACGTCATCGACGAGCTGTACAACGCGATGCGGAAGGTCACCGCCGTCGACCTGAATCGCCTCCGCGGCTACGTGGCGATGCTCCGCCAGATGCTCCCCCGTTACGGTCCGGCGGAGCGCTTCCTGTTCCAGCGTCTCGAGGGACTCGAGCGGCTCGCGGCGCTTCGCTAGAACGTGCGGCGCGTGCGGCGGCCTCGGCCGTCACCGACTTGGGCGCGCCGCTCACCGGCGAGACGAAGTCCTGCCATGCGAGGTTCGCGCTCGCGGCGCGCGCGATGACGGCGCGCAGATCGGGATCGCCGATCTCGTTGATGGTCGCGGTGAGCTCGGGGCTCAGCACGACGGGCGGCGGGACCTTGCGCGTGATGCGCCGCTCCGGCGGGCGATCCGGCATGTCCAGCGGACCGACGCGGAAGCGCAGCTGATCGACGGCGTAGCCGCGCACGCGAAGGCGCGCGACGAGCTCGGGCGCGAGCATCTGCAGCTCGTTGGCCCACACGCTGGTCGTGACCTTCACGAGGAGGATGCCGCGCTCGAGCGTGATGGGATGCGCGCGATCGGCGATCCGCGGCCCCACCGCGATCTTCCACTCCTTCATCGGGATCGGCGGCCGGCGCTTCGCGAACCGATCTTCGCCCGCGCGATCGAGGAGGTCCTCCATCGTCTCGGGCGCGTCGAGGTTCTTGCGGCGACGCCGCTTCGCGGACCGGGCCATGAGCGCCGATGGTAGCATCCCGCTCTGGTCATGGAACGCGCGCGGCCCGGCGTCCCCATCGCTCCCCTGGTGCGCGTCGGCGTTGCTGGTGCGCAAGAGGCCGTGAAGGTCGGCAGCGTCATCGGCGACAAGTATCGCGTCGAGCAGGAGCTCGGTCGCGGCGGCTTCGGCGTCGTGGTGCGCGCGCGGCATCTCGCGATCGATCAGCTCGTCGCCATCAAGGTGCTCACGGTCGGCGAAGACAGCGCGTGGAAGGAAGACGCCGCGCGCTTCAAGCGCGAAGGGCAAGCGACGGCGGCGCTCCGCAGCGAGCACGTCGTGCGGATCCTCGACGTCGACTTCCTGCCCGGCGGCAGCCCCTACATGGTGATGGAGCACCTCGAAGGCGAGACCCTCCACGTCGCGCTCCACACGCGTGGTCCGCTGTCGATCGGCGAGGCCGTCGATCACATGGTGCAGGTGCTCGCGGCGCTCGCCGAGGCGCATGCCGCGGGTATCGTTCATCGCGATCTGAAGCCGGCGAACGTGTTCATCACGCGCGGCGCCGGCGGGACGATGGTGGCGAAGGTCCTCGATTTCGGCGTGTCGAAGGTCGCTGCGCACAGCGGGATCGGCGCACCGGCGGGCATGCCTGCCTCCGCCTCGCAGCCGATCACGAAGACCGGCGCGGTCATCGGGACCGTCGCGTACATGGCGCCCGAGCAGATGCTCGATGCCAAGCGCGTCGATGCGCGCGCCGACCTCTGGTCGGTGGGCGTCATGCTGTTCGAGCTCCTGACGAAGAAGCTGCCGTTCGGGTTGCCGAGCGATCCCGGCATCGTCACCACGATGCTGACGCAGCCGCCGCTCTCGCTCGGCGCGCTGCGGGCGGACGTCCCGCCGAAGCTCGAGAAGGCGATCATGCGGTGCCTCGAGAAGCTGCCGCAGAAGCGGTACGCCACGGCATCCGCGGTGGCGGCGGCGCTCGAGCCCTTCACGACGCCACGCGCGCGCGCTGCCCTCGATGCGCTGCGACGGGCGGGGCGCCCGTCGGGCGCGGCGGCGCCGATCGAGAAGGCGGCGCCGGCGCTGATCGCGGGTGGTCCTCGTGATCCGGCTCGCGCGCGGAAGGTGGCGTTCGGGATCGCCGTGCTCGGAGTCGCGCTGACCGTGCTCTTCCTGGGGCTGACCGTAGGGGTCGTCGTGGGACGGCGCTCGCAGGGCGAAACGGAGCCGAAACCGACGCCCGCACGAGCGGACGGAGGGCCGGACGCGGCGCCGGGCACCTCTCGCAAGCCGTAGTCACCGATGCTGTCGCGCGTGGGTCTTCGCCGTGCTAACTGACCGCCAGAATGTGGGAGATCAGCCAGGAAACGTGTGTCGCCGCCGCCCATCAGCTGAGGTTCGCGCCGGGCGAAGGGGAACGCCTGCACGGACACAACTGGCGCATCAAGGCGGTGCTCCGCGCGAAGGAGCTCGACAAGAGCGGTTGGGTCGTCGACTTCAACCACCTCGGTAAGGTGCTGCGCGACCTCGTCGAGCCGTACGAGCACGTCTTCCTCAACGAGGTGGCGCCGTTCGACGACGTCAATCCCACCGCCGAGAACATCGCGCGCGTCGTCGCCGACGATCTCGCCGCGAAGATGGATGACGCCCGCGTCCGCGTCTGCCGTGTCGAGGTTTGGGAGAACGACACGTGCTGCGCGGTCTATTTCCGGATGCCGCCGCTCGAGGGGTGAGACGGCGCGGCTCGGGTTGCGTCGCTCGGCGCTCGGCGCGAGGTGTGAGGCGCGAGCGATTGTAAGGCGGCGCCGAACAATAGCGTTCGGATCATGTCGCTTATCGACATGGCGATCGCGCGCTACCACGTCGCGCATGGACCTTCGCTTCTCGTTCTCGTTCGCCTCCGCCGCTCTCGTGCTCGCCGCTCTCGCGCTCGGTTGTTCGTCGGCCACCACGCCGGTGACGTCCTCGGGCGCACCGGCCGCGTCGTCGACCACGCCCACCGATCCCATGGTCGACCCGCCCGTCGACACCGCCCCGACGGTCGCCGCTTACACGCAAGCCGAGGTGCAGAAGCTCTTCGACGGTCGCTGCGTGAGGTGCCACGACGCGAAGAGCGCGTCGCTCGATCTCTCCGCGCCGTTCACCGAAGCGACGGTCGGCGTTCGTCCCGGCAGCACCGCGAGCGCGACCGTCTGCGGCAAGGACAGCAAGATGACCGCGCGCATCGTCCCCGGCGATCGCGAGGCGAGCTTGCTCTGGCACAAGGTGAAGGGCACGCAAGATTGCGGAAGCGCCATGCCGTACGACAAGGGCAACCCGCCGCTCGACGCCACCGAGCTCGAGCGCCTCGGCCTCTACATCGACGGGCTCGGGAAGTAGGTCGTTCAGCGCGAAGGCGCGCGGCGGAGGACGACCTCGCCCGGAGGCGCGACCGCTTCGAACGTGGCGCCGCGACGATCGGCGACGCCGGCGCGCAGGATGCCTCCTTCGTACTCGAGGAGGAACGGCGCACGCGGCTTGGCGGCGACACCGCTCTCGCCGACCACGAACACCGTGACGGCGCGCGGCGGCCGTTGAGCGCTCGCTTGCTCGATGGGACGCGGCCTGCAGAAGCGCGCGACCTCGGTGCTGCGGTCGGTGGACACGCAATGATCGAGCGCTGCCCGGTCTTCCGGTGCGCTCGTGCCGGTCCCGATGAGCGCGCGCGCGGCGGCG
>JAXDMI010001059.1:0-17986 GCA_034666145.1 Myxococcales bacterium
CAGATGCGCTTCGAAGGCGGCGTGCATCGCGTGCAGCGCGTTCCCGCCACGGAGACGCAGGGGCGCATCCACACGTCGACGGCCACGGTCGCCGTGATGCCCGAGGCCGAGGACGTCGACGTGCAGATCGACGAGAACGACCTCATCATCTCGATCGCCGCGAGCGGCGGACCCGGCGGTCAGGGCGTCAACACCACGAACAGCGCCGTCCAGATCCAGCACAAGCCCTCCGGCCTCCTCGTGAAGTGCCAGGACGAGCGCTCGCAGCTGAAGAACAAGGCGAAGGCGATGAAGGTGCTGAAGAGCCGCCTCCTCGACCTCGAGATCCAGAAGCACGAAGCCGCTATCTCCGCCGAGCGCAAGGGCATGGTCGGCACCGGCGAGCGCAGCTCCAAGATCCGCACGTACAACTATCCGCAGAACCGCATCAGCGATCACCGCATCAAGCTCACGTTAAACAAGCTCGATCGCATCATCGAGGGCGACCTCGAAGAGCTCATCACCGCGCTCCGCACGTATCGCCAGGCCGCTCTCCTCAACGACGTGACCGGGGGCGCTACCGGCATGCCGACCTATGGTGGGGACGACGAATGAGACGGCCCCGCGCGCGTCCGCGCGTTTCGCCGGTGGGGCTCAGCCCCGCTGACGAAGCTCGCATCGAGGCGCTGACGGTGGCGATGGCGCTCGCGCCCGGCGTGTACGCGCGGAATCGGATGTTCGATCTGTTCGCGAATACCGGCGTGCGGCGCGCGAAGTCTCGCGCGGCGACGCTCCGTGGGATCGTGAAGCATCTCGGTCGCGCGTGCGCATTGAGGCTCGAGCGCAACGCCGCGGAGGGATACGCCGGTCGCGATGTGAACGGCCAGGTCGACTTCGTGCTGCGCTACGAGATCCCGGTGATGCACCTCACGCGCGTCGTCGAGCTGTCGCGCGTCGAGCTCGCGGCGTTGCGCTTGCTCGCGGTGCGCGCGGGAGCGCCGTGCCTCGCCGCCGACGACGAGGATCGCGGGCTCGTGGAGACGGCGCTCGCACGTTTGCTTCACGCAGGCGGCGAGACCGGCGACCTCGCTCGCGCCGCGCAGGACGTGGCCACGCCGTCGGACGCGACCCCGTCCGCGGAGTGAGCGCTCAGCGCTCTCTCAGCCGGGCGGCCAGGTCAGGGTGCGGCCGCCGAGGAGGTGGACGTGGATGTGGTGCACCGTCTGTCCGGCCGCGTCGCCGTCGTTGATGACCAGTCGGTAGCCGCCGGCCTCGAGGCCTTCCTGCTTCGCGACGTTCCGCGCGGCGAGGATCACGTGGCCGATCGTGGCGGCCTCATCGTCCCCCAGCGCGCGGATCGCGGCGATGTGCTTGCGAGGAATGACGAGCGCGTGCGTCGGCGCCATCGGCCGGATGTCGCGGAACGCCACCGCGTGCTCGTCCTCGTAGATGACGTCGGCGGGGACCTTCTTCTCGAGCACGTTGCAGAACAGGCAGCCCATATGCGCAGCGTAGACCGCCGGGGCTCCGGTAAGAAGGGCCTCGCGTGAGTGCTCGGCCTACTGCCGCAGTCTCCGGCCGATCGCTGCGACGAAGCGCGCGAGCGCGCGCGGCGATTGCCGGAAGAACAGCGACGGTTCGATGAGCTCGAGCTCCATGACGCGGAGCACGCTCTCCGCGTCGCGGACCATGTCGACGCGCGCGTAGAGGAGCTCGGACGCGAACGGCGCGAGCGCGCGCTCGGCGAATGCCCGCTCGTCATCGGCGATGGGCACCTCGCCGGAGACCTGCTCGACGCCACCCGCGAAGCGCGGCGTCTTCCGGATGGCGTGCGTGACCTCGCCGTCGATCCACACGAGCGAGCGCTCGCCATAGGTCTCGACCGACGGCATCCACCGCTGGACCATGGCGTCGCGATCGGCGACGAGGCCGTCGAGGAACGACTGCGCGGCGAGAAGCGCGTCCCGGGCGAAGCGCTCGGTGCGGAACGACCCCGCGGACACGACGGGCTTGATGACCACCTGGTCCCAGCCGTGCTTCTCGAAGATCGCAGCGACGTCGCGCGCCTCGCTGCGGAGCACGAACTCGGTGGGCACGATGTCGACGCCGCGCCTCTCGAGCTCGGCGAGATAGGTCTTCTTGGCATTCCACGCGACGATGCGCGGGGGATTGAGGACCTTGGTGACCGCTCCGATCTCCGCGACCCACGCGACGAAGGCATCGACGCGCTCGTAGTAATTCCACGTCGACCGCAGCACGACGACGTCTTGCTCGGCGAAGGCACCCTGGGCTCCTGGCTCGTCCCAGGCGAGGACGCTCGCGTCGAGCCCCGCGCCGCGAAGCGCCTCGACGAGAAGGGCCTCGTCGGGATCGGGCTCGGGAGGGCTCTGGCAGGTGGCGATCGCGACGCGCATTCCGGAGAGTTGACTGCGCGCCCGGCGCGGCGACAAGCGTCAAACGCGCTAGTGTGAAGGGGCGGTCCCGCCATGACGCCCTCCACCGTCAAACACGAATCCGCCGCGCCCAGCGACCACCGCGCGCTCCGATCCGTCCTCCTCGCGCAGACGCTGGCGGGGATCGCCCTCACCATCGCGTTCGCGGGCGGGTGGTGGCTGCGTGCGCATGGTCTCTCGCTCGTCGAGTACCAGAACGAGCTCAAACGCGGTGACGACCCGCGCTTCGACTGGCGCTCCGTCGACAAGAAGCATTGGCAGGCGATCGGTCGCGCCGGCGCTCCGCTCACCCTCGTCGACGTCGGCAGCACCGAGGAGCGCGCGGTGCTCACCGACGCGCGCGAGAAGAACAGCGCGGGCTGCGGGACCGGCATGGTCCGCGTCAAAGGGAACTATCGCCTGGAGCTCCACGGTGAGGCGACGGGCGAGATCGAACGCATCCAGGACGGCGCTTGCACCGACTGGATCAGCAAGGAATTCCCGGCCCGCTGCCGCACCTTCGATCGCGCGAAGATCGATGCCGAGGTGGCGAAGCTGCCCACGCGTCCGCTCGATTTCTGCATGGACCGGTTCGAGTACCCGAACGTGCTCGGACAGAACCCGGTCATCGTCGTGACGTTTCGCGAGGCCGAATCGCTCTGCAAGAAGTCGAGCAAACGGCTCTGCAACGAGAGCGAATGGACGTTCGCCTGCGAAGGCGAGGAGGTCCGTCCCTATCCGTACGGCTACACGCGCGACTCCACCGCGTGCGTCGTCGATCGCGACTGGCGGCCCTTTGCGGAGGGTGCCCTCCAGCCGCGCGACGGCAACGGCGCACGCATCGAGCTCGATCGGCTCTGGCAGGCCGAGCCCTCCGGAGCCCGCGGCGCCTGCAAGAGCCCCTTCGGCGTCTACGACATGACGGGCAACGTCGATGAATGGACGCGCAGCGCGCGTACCACCGGCTTCTCGTCCATCCTCAAGGGCGGCTACTGGGGACCGGTGCGCGCGCGCTGTCGTCCCGCGACGCGCGCGCACAACGAGGACTTCATCGCGTACCAGCAGGGCTTCCGGTGCTGCGCCGACGCCGACACTTCGGTTCCTGCGCCGCGTCCCGCCGCTCCGGCCTTTGGCTCTTCGCCGGGGTCTGCTTCTCTCTCGTCATTGGCGGCACCGACGTCGCGCCCCGCGTCCGCGGATCTCTCGACCGAGTGGGACCATCGCGCCTCCGACGACTCCGACGAGGTGGAGGCCATTGGTCGCGCCCGCGTGGGCCTCGCGTGCGCCGTCTCGCGGTCCGTGCCGTCGAGCCTTCCGCTCATCGCGATGACCGCGCTCGCGTTTGCGATGGTCGCACGCCGCCGTCGTCGATCGTAACGCTGCTCGAAGACGCGCCTCAGCGACGCGGTCGCGTCGAGAGCGCATGCGCCGCGCTCCGCGTCAGCACGCGCGGATCCACCGGCTTCGCGAGATGCCATCCGAAGCCCGCACGCAGCGCCGCGTCGGCGTCCTCGCGTCGCGCGAACGCCGTGAGCGCGATCGCGGGAATGTCGCCAAGTGGGGGAGGTAGCTCGCGCAGCTGCCGAACGAGCGCGAAGCCGTCTTGCCCCGGCATGCCGATGTCGCTCACGAGGAGGTCCGGCGCCCACGCGCGCATCACCTCGAGCGCCTCCGCGACCGAGCCCGCCGTGCGAACCACCGCGCCGGCTTGCTCGAGGACGATCGACACGAGCTCCACGGCGTCGGGCTCGTCGTCGACGGCGAGCACGCGCGCCCCCGCGAGCGCGCGGTGGCGCACGGAGACCGGCGCGCGGCTCTCCGGCGCATCGAGCATCGGGTCGCTGGACGGATCGATCGGCACCGGTACTTGCCGCGTCGTGGGCAGCTCCACCTCGAACGTCGCGCCGCGGCCCGTGCCCTCGCTCATGGCGCGCACGCGTCCGCCGTGCGCTTCGACGAGGTGGCGCACGATGGCGAGACCGAGACCGAGGCCGCCCTTCGCGCGCGTCGACGTGCTGTCGATCTGGCGAAAGCGATCGAACACGTAAGGGATGTCGCCGGCGGCGAGCCCCTGGCCGGTGTCCTTCACGCGCAGCACCACGTGCTCGTTCCCGACCTCGACCTCGACCTCGACCTTCACGTTGCCGCCGCGTGGCGTGAACTTGATGGCGTTCGAGAGCAGGTTCCAGACCACCTGCTGCAAGCGATCCGCGTCGCCGAGGATGACGAGCCCACGCGGCACGTCGCACGTGATGGTAACGCCCTTCGCCGTCGCGCTCGGCGCCACCGACTCGGCGGCGGCGTCGACGACGCTGCCGAAGTCGACGTCGATCAGCGCGAGGCGAAGCTTGCCGCGGATGATCCGCGCCATGTCGAGCATGTCGTCGACGAGCGTGACCTGGGACTGGACGCTCCGCAGGATCACCTCGAGGCCTCGCTCGACGATGGTGGGATCCGTCCCGCGCTGCGTCGCCATCAGGTGTGCCCAGCCCTGAATCGCATTCAGCGGTGTACGGAGCTCGTGGGAGAGCACGCTGAGGAACTCGTCCTTGGCGCTGCTGGCCTCCTCGGCGCGAGTGGCGGCTTCGTGCGCCGTGCGAAACAGCCGCGCGCGGTCGAGCGCCTGCGCCGCTTGGCGCGCGAGGGCGAGCGCGAAGTTGCGGTCGTCCTCCTCGAGCACGCGTCCAGCATCGATGAACTCGATCGTCAGCACGCCGATGGGCGAGCCGCCGACGGCGAGCGGAAGCGAAGCCACGTTGGAGATGCCGATGTGGCGCACCTGCTCGAAGCGTTCGGGGTAGCGTGCCTCCAGCTCCATTGCCGAGCCGAGCCACTGCGGCTCGCCCGTGAGGATCGCCTCGCGCGCCGGTGACGACATCGCGAGCGGCATCGTCTTCATCGTCGCCATGTCGCTGTCGGCGTAGCCGACCGACGCCAGCAGCTCGAGCTGGGCATCCGGCGTCACTACGTGCAGTGTGCACCGATGCACGCCGAGCGCCGGCATGCCCTCTTCGAGCACGACGCGCGCGACGTCTTGCGGCGTCGTCGCCCGCGCCAGGCCGCTCGTCACCTGCTGAAGGCGCGTGACCCGCTCGCGTGCACGCTCCGCCGTCGCGCGTAGCTCCGCTTCGCGGTGCGCGGCTTCCTTCGCCCGCATCTCGGCGGTCACGTCCTTGACCACGAGCGCGAGGTGACCGACGCGGCCCTCGGCGTCGCGCAGCGGCAGCATCCACACTTCCTGGCCGATGCGCTTCGCGGGCACGTCGACGTGCTCGAGCTCGCCGGGGTCGTACCACATGGCCGGGATGTGGACGGTCTCGCCCGCGAACGCGCGCTGCACGAGCGAGCGGAGGCCGGCCTTCGCCACCACCTCGTCCTTCATGAGGTTGTACTCGGGCGGCGGCTCGGAGCCGTACATCTCCCGGAACGCGCGGTTGACGAGCAACGAGCGACCGTCGGCGCGATAGATCTGCAGCGCGAACGGCGCGAACGCAAAGATGCCCTCGAGCATCGCGAGCGGATGATGGACCGCGCGCAGCTCCTTCTCGACGCGCGCGAGCTCTGCTGCGAGCTCGTCGGCGGTCATGCCTTTGTCCGATCGGTCACGTTCTCGACGCTACGGTGCCGCACTCCGATGCATTTGCCAACACGAGGTTACGCCCGTGTCGCATCGCGAGTGCGGCTCGAAAGCGCACTGCGACGCGTCGGCCCGCGCCGTACGTGCTAGAGGACCCGCCTACGATGGAGGATCAGGACGACGACCTCTTGCCGGCGACCGCGCTGCGCCCGCGCAAATCCGTCGACCTGCGTCTCGATCTCTCGAAGCTCGCGGTTCGCGGAGAGCTGCAGCAGCGCGAGGGCGGCGTCCTCCGGTGCACGGCCTGCGCGCATCGCTGCGTCCTCACCGATGGTCGCGCGGGTGCGTGCGGCGTGCGCGAGGGCAGGGACGGCGACGTGTTCGTCCCGTTCGGATACATCGCGCGGCGCTACGTGCGCGCGGTCGAGACGAACACCGTCTATCACGTGGAGCCGGGCTCCACGTCGCTCACGTTCGGCATGTACGGCTGCGATCTGCGGTGCCCGTACTGTCACAACTGGCGGCTGTCGCAGGCGCTCCGTGAGGACGTCGCCGGCGAGGCGCCCATCCCGATGACGCCGGCGGCGCTCGTCGACGAGGCCGTCGAAGCGGGCTGCCGCGTGATGTGTGCAGCATACAACGAACCGATGATCGCCGCGGAGTGGGTGCGCGCGGTGTTCACGGAGGCGAAGGCGCGCGGTCTCCTCACGATGGTGGTCTCCGACGGCAACACCACGCCGGAAGCGCTCGGCTACCTGCGTCCCGTCACCGACGTGTTCCGCGTCGACCTCAAGGGCTTCGCGCCCGAGCACTACAAGGCGCTCGGCGGGCGACTCGAGCCGGTGCTCGCCGCGATCACCGAGGCGCGCCGTCTCGGCTACTGGGTCGAGGTCGTGACGCTCGTCGTGCCGGGCTTCAACGACGACGCCGTCGGTCTGCGGGGCCTCGCGAAGAAGCTCGCGGCGATCGATCCCGCGCTGCCGTGGCACCTCAATGCGTTCCAGCCTCGCTACAAGATGAAGGACCGCCCGGCGATGCACCCCGAGCTCCTCGTCTCGGTGGCGGGCACGGCCTACGCGCGCGGCATGCAGTTCGTGTACGTGGGGAACGTGACCGGCACGTTCCAGGAGCTCGAGCACACGCGCTGCCCCACCTGCCACGCGAACGTGGTGGAGCGAAAGAACTTCACGACCACCGCCCTTCGACTGCGCGGCGATGCTTGCACGGCATGCGGCCAGCGCATCCCGGGCCTCTTCGCCGCGCAGCCGGACTGAGCTACGCGATCGAGTCTGTCGGGGGCGCCGGCGTCGGCGCGCTCTCGGCCTTCTCGGACCGGGGGCGATGGGTCGCGACGTGGACGGCGGCGTCCTTCGCGGCGCGCGCGATCTTGCGGACCTTGTCGACCTGCGTCATGAGGCCGCCTTCGCGCTCGACGGTCTCGGCCATCTTCGCGTCCGCGACGGCGCGGAGCTGCACGCCGGCGCGCGCGGCGGTGACGGTGAAGATGCCGGCGGCGATCTTCGCGAAGCTCTTCGCGACCTCGACGCGCTCGACGACCTTCATCATCAGCTGCATCGCTTCCTCGTCCGGCGAGAGGCGCGGCATGCGGGCAGTGGGGGCAGGCGCTGCGCGGCGAGCCTGCGTTCCCGAGATCGGCTGTTCGGTCGCGCGATCGTCATCACGTGGGTGGAGCGGAACGTCGTGGAGCGGCATCGGCATCGCCATGTCCGCACCTCGAGCACGAGGTATGCCGCACGGAAATTCGCGTGCGACTCGCGTGTGGAAGAGCCAACGAGCGTGCATCGGGAGCGAGGCGCGTTCGCAGGGTGTGTCGGAACGCGACCGCGACAACACGCGGCACGCGCGCGAGTGTCGCCCGCACCGAGCTGCGGGCGATGGGCGCACCGCTTGCAACCTCGATCGGGCATGAGCCCGCGCCTCAGCCTCGCCATCCTCGCCGTCGCGACGTCGCTCGCGGTCTGCCACAAGCCGTCGGCCGAGCAGAGCGACCAACGCGCCCAGGAGACCAGCGCGAAGAGCGCCGCCAAAGAGGTGAAGGAACAGGAGCGCTATCGCGCTCTCCTCACGAAGGAGGTCGACTGGGCCGACCGGCGCATCCGCGCCCTCGCGAGCGACCTGACGCTGCTCCAGGGCAAAGCACGGACGGAAAAGGAGCAGGACATCGAGATGGGCCGTGCGTGGCGCCAGCGACTCCAGGAGGACCTCGACGCGATCGATCGACCGCCGCCGGGCGTCGACTGGCCGGCGCTGAAGGCTCGCATCGAGCGCGATCTGAACCAGGATCGCCCGCCGTCGATGCCGCGCTTCTTCGAGAAGCCGTACGGGATCTGACGCGGGATCTCGCTGGCACGCGCGCTCCTCGACTGTCCAAGCAGAACGCGACGCAGTGCTACGATCACCAACGTGCGCGCGGTCCTTTCGTCCCTCGTCTTGCTCGCTCTCGCAGCGCTGACGGCGTGCGACGGAAAGATTGGTTCGACTCCGCCGGCTCCTGGTCCGCGCGTCAGCTCTGTCCCGCTCCCGCGTGACTGCGCTTTGGCGCGCGGGAAGACCTCGCCCGAGCAGATCACGACGGTGGCCCCTGCCGGAAGCTCGGAAGCGTGCGGCTGCGAGATCTCGGTGGGCCGCGACTTCCACCCGGCCACCCTCATCGAGCATCCATGCGCTGACGGCTTCGTCTGCGGAAACTGGAAGGCGCACTCGGGCAACGATGGATCCGTCGACGCCGTCGGGGGCACGTGCGTCGTGCCGCGGATGGCGAACGAAGGGGATGTCTGCACCAAAGCAAACGATCCCGACATCGCTTGCGTCGCCGGTCTCACGTGCGTCGACGACACAGCGAGTGGTGCGCACTGCGTCCACGTGGGCGAGCTCGGCGCCGCCTGTCAGCACTGGTTTCAGTGCTCGAACCAAATATGCGCAGCGGGCCGGTGCTCGACGGGCGGGGCAGGGACGCCGTGCGATGGGCCTGGCCAGTGCGTCGGCCAGACCTCCATCCCCGGTGGTGGCTTGTGCAATGATGCGGGCATCTGCGAATGCCCCAGCGGCTCCAGCTGCCCGTAGACCTTCAGTTCCACCGGGCACGGCGGCGCTCGGAAACGAGCACGAAAGCCCTTGTTTTTCGAGGTGCAGATGGGATTTGAACCCACATATGCCGGTTTTGCAAACCGGTGCCTAACCACTTGGCTACTGCACCACACGGTCGACGAGCGACCTCTGGTGACCGCGTCTTGTTACAGGAACCGGAGCCGCCGCGTCAACCAGGGGTAACCAGATGGCCTGTGGCTAGGCTTGTTTTCCCGAACGCTGTAAACTGGTTAGGTGGCAGCCTTGCCAGAGGACGACGGCCCGACCATGAGCGGGCTGCCAGGGGAGCGGCGCCCCGATCATGCGCTGCCTGCCGTCGATGCCAGCGACGGCGACGACACGACTACGGCTGAGGCTGGTCCGCCGGCCTCGCGGCGCGACGATCCGAGCGGCGCTGCCGATTCCGACGACACCGGCGCCCACGACCCGCACGCGCACGAAGACCGGACCGTTCAACAGAAGGTCGATCCGCCGCTCGCAGCTCGTAAGCCCTCGGGCCTCGCGCAGCGCGCGCCTCCGTCGTCCGTCGCACCGAAGCCTCCGTCGGCGCCGCCGTCGCCCGTCATCGCCGCGTCGCGCCCTCCGCCGCCCGTGCCCGCGGCGGGGACGCCTCCGTCTGTGTCGGCGTCTGCGTCTGTGTCTGTGTCTGCGCCGAGCACGGAGCCGGACGGCGCGGTGTCGACGACGCCTGCCGCCCAGCAGATCACGCAGACCACCGAGATCGAGCCGACCGACATCACCGACGAGCTCGACGACGACCTCGAGGAAGACGAAGACGACGACCCCGTCGAGGACAGCATCACCACGACGGCGCCGCGCATCAGCCATTCGATCCTCATGGAGGCCGCGCAGTCGGGACACGGCCTGCCGATCGAGATCCCCGGCAGCGTCGAGATCCGCACCGTCGAGCACGACGACTTGCTCGACGAGACCGAGATCCGCACGCGCCCCGGGCACAGTCCGTTGCACATCCCCGAGACGTTGCGCGGCTCGCCGGCTCCGCTGCACGCATCCTCGCAGCCGCCGCCTCCGCCGCGACCCGCCGCGGGACGTCCGGCCAGTCCCCCCGATACCCATCGCGAGCCCAACGACGACGGCGTCACGGTGCAAGCGCGTGCGCCACGCGTCGGGCTCGCGCCCTCGGCGATTCGCGCACCGTCACCACGGCCCGCGGCCGGCATGCCCTTCAAGGCCGAGATCGTCGACGGGCCGCCGACGCTTCCCGGTGTCGAGGGCGCGCTCGACGCTGACGAGCCTGCGACGCGCCCCGGCGTCGAAGGAGCCGACGAGCCCGCCACGCGTCCTGGCGTCCCGAGCGTGGAAGAGCCGGCCACGCGCCCTGGTCTCGGCGAATCGCCGACGCGTCCCGGCAAACCCGATCCCGAGACCGCCGAGCGCCTCGACGCGAAGAAGGCCTTCGACATCGCGAACACGTACGCCAACGAGGACGACGACGACGAGAGCGTGACGACGCGCGGTCGCGTCGTCGAACCTTACGAGGACGACGAGAGCGTCACCACACAAGCGCCCGCGGTTTCATCGTCCCTCATCGAGGCCGCGATCAAGGCTCCCAATGCCGCCTTCGATCCAACGCTCGACGACGACAGCACCGACGGGACCACCCAGAAGGTGAAGAAGACGCGCGAGGCCGCGCTCTCTTCGCCGGCCGACGGCGAGTCCGAGAGCATCACCACGCAAGCGCCGGGTCCGCTCACCAACATCCTTCGCGTCATCGCCTCGGGATCGTCGCCCGAGCTCGGCAGCGATCCGGCGCTGCCGCTCCTCGACGAGGACGAGCCGCCCGAGAATCGCACCGCCGTGATGGCGAACGCGCCGCTCAAGCGCGTCATCGCCGAGCTCGTCGCCGCGAATCCGCTGCCCGCGATCCGGCCTACCGGCGGACCGCTGCTGCACGGACCGCAAGGCTCGGCGGCGCCGCAGCTCGAGCCTTCGTCGGAGAGCGGGCTTCGCGTGGCGCGCGCGGGCGGCGTCGATCGCGCGAGCCTCGGCGCCCTCGGGGTCGCCGATCCGAACGCGCGGAGCTCGGGCATCGGGAGGACCGCCAACGCGCTCGCCTCCGACGGATCGATCAGCGCGCAGATGAACGGCGAGGTCGGCCTGTTCCCGGCGCAGGTCCAGCCGAGCCTGCACGACGTCGATCTCGGCAAGGGGCCGCGCTACGGCTTGCTCGTCGCGATCGTCGCGGTGATCTCGGTCATCGTGCCGGTGACGCTCTTCCTCGTGCTCCACCATCCGGCCGAGCCGCTGGTGCCGGGCGTGCCTGCCGAGCCCGCGAGCGAGATCGAGAAGCACGACGGCACGCGCGTGAAGGGCGTGCGCGGCAAGAACGGTCAGCTCACCGCGCCGTCGGCGACCGCAGCAGCGTCTGTTTCTGCAGCGCCGTCCGCGTCCGCTGCGCCGTCGGCGTCGGCGAGCTCGAAGAGCGTGCCCGGCGCCAAGGGCTTCCCGTTTCGTCGCTGATGGGCCGTCGCTGATCAGCTCTTCGGCTTCAGCACCGTCACGCCGTTCATGTACGGCACCAGCGCCTTCGGCAGCGTGATCGAGCCGTCCGCGTTCTGGTGGTTCTCGAGCAGCGGGATGAGGATGCGCGGGCTCGCGATCGCGGTGTTGTTCAGCGTGTAGGGATACGCGAGCGTGCCGTCGGCGAGACGCACGCGGATGTTCGAGCGCCGCGCCTGGAAGTCGCCGAGCGTCGAGCAGGAGTGCGTCTCGTTGTAGGCGCCCTTGCCGTCGTTCCGTCCCGGCATCCACGATTCGACCTCGTGCTTGCGCGTCTGGCCGAGACCGATCTCGCCCGTGCATGCGATGGCGACGCGGTACGGGATCTCGAGCTTCGCGAGGATCGCTTCGGCGTTCGAGAGCAGCTGATAGTGCTCCTTTTCAGCCACTTCCTCGTCCGGCATGCAGAATACGACTTGTTCCACCTTCGTGAACTGATGCACGCGGTAGAGGCCCTTCGTGTCCTTGCCGTACGCGCCGGCCTCGCGACGGAAACAGTTGGAGATGCCCGCGTAGCGGATGGGCAGCAGCGCGGGGTCGAGCGTGTCGTCGCAGTGCAGCGAGACGAGCGGTACTTCGCTCGTGCCGACGAGGTACAGCTCGTCGGCGGTGATCGCGTAGGCCTCCTCGCGGCTTCCGGGGAAGAACCCCGTGCCCTGCATGGCGCGCTCCTTCACCATCACCGGCGGGATCACCATGGTGAGGCCGCGCTCGACGAGCGTGTCGACGGCGAGGCGCGTGACCGCGAGCTCGAGGAGCGCGCCCGTGCCCATGAGCGCATAGGACCGACCGCCGGCATACTTGCGCGGTCCGTCCCAATCGACCATGCGATGGAGCGTCATGAGCTCGACATGGTCCTTCGCCTTGAAGTCGAAGGCGCGCGGCGTGCCGACCTTGCGGATCTCGACGTTGTCCTCTTCGCCGACGCCGATCGGGACCTCGGGACGCGGGATGCTCGGGATGCGCAGCATGAGATCGTCGAAGCGCTTCTGCGCCTCGGTCATCGCGGGCTCGAGCTGCTCGAGCGCGACCTTCACCGCCTTGCCCTCCTCGATCAGCGAGGGGCGCTCTTCCTTGCTCGCCTTCGGAATGACCTGCGCGATCTCGTTCTTGCGCGCGCGCTTCTTCTCGATCTCGAGGAGCGCCTCGCGCCGGTCCTTGTCGGCGGCGAGCAGCGCGTCGAGATCGACGTCGACGCGCTTGTTCTTGATGGCAGCGCGGACAGTGTCGGCGTTCTGGCGGATGAAGGCGATGTCGAGCATGGCGGCACGAACCTTAAAGCAAAACGGCGCGATTTTCATCGCGCCGTTCCGATCGCATGAGATGCGAGTGAAGGATGCGCTCGAAAGCGCCTCTTCAGCTCAGCGGACCTACTTCGAGAAGAGCTGCGCTGCGCCGACGCCGGCGCCGGCCTTCGCCGTGATGATGAACTTCGCCTGCGCGGGGAACGGGCTGATCGGGCGGAGGCAGTTGGCCTTGCCGCCGATCGACGCCTGCGCGCCGCTCTGCGAGCTACGACCGATGCTCGGCGCGAGGCCCGGAAGCGGCGTCACGTACTGCATCTCGAGGCCGATCGACGTGATGCCGGCGCCCTGCGCGACGAGCGTGTAGCACTTGCCCGGCTGGAACGTGAACGTGCCCTCGAGCGTCTGTCCGGTCTGGAAGTTACCGGCCACGATCGGGCCGTCCTTCGCCATGCCGGGCGCTTCGGTGTTCGCGAAGAGCGTGAGCGGTCCGACCGCGAGCGCCGCGAGGTTCGGATCGAGCGCCTGCGCGCTGCCACCGGATGCTCCTCCGCCACCACCGCTCGGTGCGGGCGCGGGGAAGCCGGGGATGCCGGGGAACGGCGACGCGCCGGGCTGACCGGGCGCGGGCGCTGCGCCCGGCTGAGGCGCGGGCTGACCGGGCTGCTGCGGGAAGCCGGGCTGCGGAGCGGCGCCGGGCTGACCGGGCTGCGGGGCCATTCCGGGCTGCTGCGGATACGCGCCGGGCTGCTGCGGATACGCGCCGGGCTGCTGCGGGTAACCCGCTTGCGCGCCGTACGCGCCAGGCTGCTGAGCCGGCTGCGGATCTTTGCTACCGCACGCGGTGGTACCGAGGGAGACCCCGGCGAGCGCGACGACGGAGACGACAAGCGACAGTGAAAGGCCCGTTCGGGTCACGGCAGAGCTCCTTGGTTACAGTCTGACGGAAGCGGGCGCGAGCATAGCTCGGAACCCGACACGGGCGGGAAGGGGAATCTGAGCCGCGGCGGCTGACCCCGTTCCGCCTGATCGACCGCTCGACAAGGCATGCGGGGTTGGACGGTGCGGCCTCGAAAACGTTCGCTCGTGCTTCGAATCAACGGGCTGATCGCCGCCTTCTTACAGATCACGGGGTCTTGGCGTTCACGATGGCGACCGCGTCGAGATCGAAGCCATTGTTCGTTGCCTTACTCGCGGGGTCGGTCGCGCATGCGGTCGAGCCGAGATCGCGGATGCGTACGAACCGCGCGCTGGCGAGCCCGAGATCGGCGAGGTCGTACGGATCGCCTCCCGCATGCGCGGGATCGACGGGCGAGATCCCGTTTCCGGGCGCCGCGTACACCGCGTGCCATCCCGCGCACGAGCCGTACGGCGCGCTCGCGCCGGGCATGCACGGGAATGCCGTCCACGTCATGCCGTCGTCGCTGACGCTGACCTCGGCAAGATCCGCCGCGATGCCCTTGCTCGCATCGCCGCCGACGTAGAACGCGTTCTCGAAGACGATGAAGTCGACGCCCGGCCCGTCGACGATGGCGTTGTCACCGAAGCCGAGGACGATCTCGCCTTTGTACCCCAGCGACACCACGTCGAAGCCTCCCGCCGATGCACCGGCACCGACCGGCGGACCGTAGACGACGTCGGGCATCGACGCGAGACCGAAGCCGGCGCAGTCGCCGTACGTCACGCTCACCACCTGCGTGACGAAGCGATCGGCGCGGATGACGCCGCCCTCCGGCGCCGCGAAGCCGCCGTCGACGACCATCTTGCTCGCATCGACCTCCGGCGCATCGAGGAATGCGGCGTCGCCCAGGGACACCAGCGGCCCGGAGTCGGCGGCCTCGGGCGTCGCGGACGACGAGCAGGCCAGGGGAGCGATCGCCGTCGCAGCTGTCGCTCCACAAAGGACGGCAGCGCACACGATGGATGTATACCTCACGCTTCGAGCTCCTGCCCCGCGTGGCTCGCGCGGGGTGTGGCGTAGATGACCGGAGAAAAGAAGAAGCGCGAGGGTCTTCTGGCTCCCGAAAACGTGCTTGCGACGGCTTGCGACGTTCCCAGTTACAGCGGCGGCACCGCGTCGGATTCACACCGACTTCCCACCTCGTGCGACTCGGTCCGTGTAGTCGCTATGCGCGACGCGAGCAAGTCGGGAGACTCACGGGCAGTTGTTCGCGCCGCCGTCGAGGACGCAGACGCCGGCATCGCAGCACAGCTTGTTCGTGCACAGGCCACTCTTGCAGCTGAGCGCGCAGAAGTCCGCGAAGCACGTGGCGCCGCCGTCCTCGCAGGCGTCGTCGCCACAGAAGATCGCCGCATCGCCGGCGACGGCGGTGACGCCGCCCGTGCATCCGTCCTTGTCGCAACGGACGCCGCATCGCGAGCTCTTGCACGTGATGGGATCCTGGCAGTTCTTCATGCCGGAGCCCGCGCAGGTGATGTCGCACGAGTCGGTGGCCGTGCAATGGATGCCGCCCGTACGGCACGAGTCGCCTCCGTTGCAGCGCACGGTGCAGCTCGTGCCGGCGCAGTCGATGCCCTCGCACGTGTGATCGCCGAGACAAGCGATGTCACATGACGTGGCCTGCGTGCAGTCGATCTTGCCCGCGCACGAATCGTCCGACGCGCAGACGACGTGACAAGGCACGCCCGGCGGACACGTGACGCCGGCATCACAGTCGGTCCCGCCCTCGCAACGGATGGTGCACGTGTTGTCGCCGGCGCCGCATGCGCCGCCCGCGTCCACGCAGCGACTGTCGGCGCACTTCAGAGGCGCAGCGGCATCGGCGTCGAGGGCGCTGTCGATCGACGGCCCGTCGCTCCCGCCGTCCGCACCGCCCTCGGGAAGACTGGCGCCGACGTTCTCGCTCGCATCGTCGCCGTCGTGGACGAGCAGGCCCTCGTAGTCGATGCCGCATCCGGCGATGGCGCTGGCGACGATCGAGGCCGTCGCCACACCGGCGAACATCAGCCGAGGGGCGAGACGCGCGAGACGCGAGCGAGCGGTGAGGCGCACGACCTCGATCGTAGCTCAGCCGGACGACGGCGCGTGATCGACTATGCTGACGCCCACATGAACCTCCCTCCGCCCATGCCGCGCTGGCTCGAGGCCATGTTCCCGGGCGGCATGCGCCGGCGCATGATCGACGTGGGCGACGGCCTCCAGATGCACGTGGCCGAATGGGGCTCCGAGGCCCCCGAGGCGCGGCCCGTACTGATGGTCCACGGGAATCCGAGCTGGTGCTTCCTCTATCGCAAGGTGGTCGCCGACCTCCTCGCGGACCGCACCTGCGAAGGCCTGATCCGGAGCCCGCTCCCGCCGCTCCGTCTCGTGGTCCCCGACCTCATCGGCCTCGGCTGCTCGGACAAACCGCACGATGCTTCGATGCACACGCTCGAGAACCACGGCCGCTGGCTGGGCGCAGCGCTCGATGCGCTCGACCTCCGCGACCTCGTGTACGTCGGTCAGGACTGGGGCGGACCGGTGGGTCTCCACGCGCTCTCGTCGCGCCTCGATCGCGTACGCGGGATGGTCATCCTCAACACGGTGCCGGGACCTCCGAAGGAGGGCTTCCGCGCCACGAGCTTCCATCGCTTCGCGCGGATGCCGATCGTCTCCGAGCTCGTCTTCCGCGGGCTCGGCTTCCCGCAGAACACCATGGCCATCGCGCAGGGCGACAAGACGAGCATCGTCGGACGCGCCGCGCTCGGTTACTGGTGGCCGCTCCGGCATCTCCGCGATCGCGTCGCGCCGCTGGCGCTCGCGCGCATGGTGCCCGATTCGATGCATCATGCATCGATCGCCCCGCTGCGCGTCTGCCAGGACACCGTGACGTCGTTCCGCGGCCCCGTCGCCATCGTGTGGGGCGATCGCGATCCGGTGCTGGGCGGCGTCATCGGTCACATGCGGCGGCTCCTTCCGCACGCCACCGTCACGAGGACGCGCGGCGGTCACTTCCTCCAGGAAGAAGTGCCGGGACCCATCGCCGATGCCATTCGCGACGTCGTGCTCAGGAGTGATTCGAGCGCGCGCGGCGCGCCGGAGGCGCAGGACGCGCGGGACGCGATCGTCAGGAAGGACCGAGCGGACCGCCCGGCTTCTTGATCGGGATCTCGGCGCGGATACGGTCGCCGCGCATCGAGCGCTCGAGCACCTCGAAGCGCTTGTTGGTCTCGGCGCGCATCGCGCCCACCTCGCGCAGCAAGGTCTCGATCCCGACCTCGTTCTTCAGGTTCACGCGGAAGTCCGTCTCCGCGGTCGCGCGGTCCTTCGACGTCTGGCGGTTCTGGCTCATGACGATGAGCGGACCCTGGAGCGCGACGAGGATGGCGAGCGCGAGGTTGTAGAACTGGTACGGGTACTGGTCGAACGCCTTCGGCAGGAGCTGGTTGAGGCCCGCCCACAAGAGCGTGATCGCGAGCAAGAAGAGGATGAACGCCCAGCTGCCGTTCAGCTCCGCCACCTTGTCGGCGAGCTTCTGGCCCCACGTGAGGTTCTCCTCGAACTCCTTCACGACGTCGCGTGCGGCGCGCTGCGAGAGGAGTGAGTTGGTCTCGCGGAGGCGCTCGGCCATCTCCGCGAGGATGGTCATCGCCGCATTCTTCGACTTCGAGAGGTGATCGCCGAAGTCGGTGCGCGTCAGCTCGAGGAGCGTCGTCTCGACGGTGGCTTGCACGCTCGCAGAGCGCGGCTTGTCGTCGAAGAGCGAGAGCTCACCGAAGTACTCGCCGGTGCGCGCATCCTTCAAGACGACGGGCGGCTCGTCGGGGCCGCTGCCGGGCAGGAAGATCTGCACCGCGCCCGAGAGCACGATGTACATGCTCGAGCCCTGATCGTTCTTGTCGAAGACCTTCTCGCCGACTTTGTAATGACGCTCCGTCATGCGCGACGCGAGGGCCTCGAGGTCCTCGGCGGCGAGCGTGTCGAAGAGCGGAATCTGGGCGAGGAGCTCGGAGTGCAGCATCGGGCGTGGCGAGACGGAGGCGCGCCGACCTCGATGGTCGCGCGCCCCCTACCCACCGCGCAAGGGTTAGCGAACGACCGGGCCCGTACCCGTGCCGCTCGAGGAGCCGCACGTGGCGCAGGCGCCGTAATCGATGGTCGCGTCGACGCAGCCGCTCACGCCCGC
>JAXDMI010001060.1:0-7586 GCA_034666145.1 Myxococcales bacterium
ATGCCGGCGTCGCGACGGGCGCCGCCGATGACGGCGGAGCGTCGGCGGACGGCGTCGCCTCGCCGCCGGTCCTCACGTGCTTCACCTGCTCGAGTCCGGCGGGGCTCGCGGCCTTCGTCGCATCCGGGTCGGTCTCCACGGCCGCGGGAGCTTCGCCGTCGAGCAGGTGCGTCTCGAGCAGACGCGCGCGTTGCGCACGCTCCTTCAGGGGCGCGGCCGCGATGCGCTCCACCCACGCGCCGACCTCTGCCGCTGACGCGGGCTCGCCCGCGGTCGTCAGCGCCACCGCCATGTGACGCGCGCTCTCGAAGCGATCCTCCGGTGCTCGCGCGAGGCCGCGCATAAGGATGTCGTCGTACGCCTGACCGAGATCGTCGCGCACGCTGCTGGGAGCCGACGGCGGTCCGCGCAGGATCTTCGTCACCACCTCGCCTTCGCTCGCGCCTCCATAAGCGCGCTGCGCCGTGAGCGTCTCCCAGAGCACGATCGACGCGGCGAAGACGTCCGACTGCCGGACCACGGCGGCCCCCTCGAGCTGCTCCGGCGCCATGTACGCGAGCTTGCCCTTGAGCCCGCTGCCCTCGCGCGTCTGATGGAGGCGCACGTTGGCCTTCGCGATGCCGAAGTCGAGCACGCGCGCGACGCCGTCGACACCGACGATCACGTTCTGCGGAGAGACGTCACGATGCACGATGCCGAGCGGCCGACCGTCGGAGTCGACGGCCTGGTGCGCGGCGTGCAAGCCCTCCAGGGTGTCGCGAAGAATGGCGACGGCGACGCGCGGCGGCATCGCGGCGCTCTGCTCGGCGCCCAGCTTGAGGAGCTGCGCGAGCGTCACGCCCTCGATGTACTCCATGACGATGCAGAGGTTCGCGCCCTCGAGGACGACGTCGAGCGTGGCCACGACGTTGGGATGACGCACGCGCGCCGCGAGACGGGCCTCGTCCGCGAACATGCTCGCGAAGTCGGGATCGCTCGCGAGATGCGGGTGCATGCGCTTGATGGCGACGGTGCGCGAGAAGCCGATCGCGCCGCGGATCTGGCCGAGATGGACCTCCGCCATGCCGCCCGTCGCGACGAGACCGCCGAGCGTGTAGCGCCCGATCTTGCGCGGCGGCGGATCGTCCAGCGGCCCGGTCATTCCGCGAGGATAGCAGGACGCGCCGGAGCGACGACCAGGCGCCACGCAGCGCCGTGACACCGTGACAGTGACCGTGACAGGTCACGGTCGCGAACGCGCGCATCGGGAGGATGGAGCGCTGCGCGGTCGCGGGCGCGATTCACGATCCATCGGAAAATATGGCGTTGCGCGCGCATGCGCCGCTCGAGCCTCACGCGGTATGTCGCTTGCGTGAGAGCCGAGCATGCGAACGATCCTGACGTCGGTGGCAGTGACGATGGCCTTCCTCGCGACGGCGACGGCGGCGAGCGCAGCGACGCGCAAGGTCGGGCCCGGCGCCACGTACGCGAAGCCGTGCGATGCCGTGGCCGCTGCGCAGCCGAACGACGTCATCGAGATCGCTCCCGGCACGTACACCGACACGTGCTCGATCGGCGTGGCGGGGCTCACGCTCAAGGGAGTCGGTGGGCGACCCAAGATCGATCTCTCCGGCACCGATCACCCCGCTCAGTACAAGGGCATCTACGTGGTCGAGGCCGACGGCGTCCGCATCGAGAACCTGGAGCTCACCGGCGCTCACATCAGCGATGCGAACGGCAGCAACGCCGCGGGCATCCGCGTGACGGGCAGCGACCTCGTCGTGCACGGCTGCTACATCCACGACAACCAGAACGGGATCCTCGGGACCGAGGCGAAGGCGGGAAGCAACCTCACCGTCGAGAACACCGAGCTTGCGCACAACGCGCTCGGCGACGGATGCAACCAGGGCGGCTGCACGCACAACATCTACGTCAGCTTCGGCAAGCTCGTCTTCCAGTACAACTGGTCACACGACGTCGCGAACGACACCGCGGACAAGGGTCACCTCTTCAAGTCGCGCTCGAAGCAGAACTTCATCCTCTACAACCGCCTGACCGGCGAGGGCGGTCCCGACAGCTACGAGGTGAATCTGCCGAACGGCGGCCTCACCGTGCTCGTGGGAAATGTGATTCAGAAGGGCACGAGCGCCGGCAACCCCACGCTCTTCAGCTACGGCGAGGAGGGCCTCTCCAACCCCGACACGCGCGTATTCGCGGTGAACAACACGTTCGTGAACGATCGCCCGGGCGGGACGTTCATGAACCTCTCCGGCGCCGCGACGCTCACCGCGCACAACAACCTCTTCGCCGGCGCCGGAACACCGTCGAACAAGGGCGCGCTCTCCGCGGACAACATCGCGAGCATCAATCCGATGTTCGTCGATGCTGCAACCTACAACTATCGCCTGAAGGCCGGCTCGCCTGCCGCCGACAAGGGCGTTGCGGCGGGCAGCGCCGATGCGTTCTCGCTCGTGCCCGCGTTCGAATACGTCCAAGCGATGAGCAGCGTGGCGAGGCTGGACGACGGCAAGATCGACGTCGGCGCGTTCGAGCTCGGAACCGATCTGTCGGGCGCGGGGATGGACGGCGGGGCAGGGCAGCCCGGCGGCGGCACCGACGATGCGGGCGCGGCAGGTGGTGGAGGCGGCGGCGCGGGTGCCGGATCGTCCGGCGCGCCAGGCGACGTCGCCGCGTCCGGCGACGCCACGAACGGCGCTAGCCCCGGCGCGGACGCTGCCGGCGACAACGGCTCTTCCGGCTGCACGATGACCTCGGCCCCGATGGGCTCGGCGAGCAGCGCCGGCCTCCTGGTCCTCGCGCTCGGGCTCGTTGCGGCCTGGCGTTCGCGTCGCAAGTCGTCGTAGGCCTGCCTCACGCGGCCGCGCGCGACGTGCGCGTGGCCGCCGTGGAGCGTCTGCCTTGACCGTGCCTCTGCGATCAAGGATGGTCACGGCACGTGACGGTGCACGACGGCGAGATCACGGAGACCGCGAGCGGTTCGGAGATCGGCGGGCCCGACAGTGGCGCCGGAGCCGATGCCGGTCTCGTGCTCCTCTACGCCGACGCGTTCGCGACGCTGCCGTCCGTGTTCCCGCTCGCGTCCGACGTCTCGATCATCGGTCGCAGCGCGCCGGCTCACGTCGTCATCGCTCATCCCACGATCTCGCGGATGCATCTGCGCATCGCGCGCAGCGAGGACGGCTTCGTCCTCCGCGATCTCGGCGGTCGCAACGGCGTGCTCGTCAACGGCAGGCGGGTCACCGAGACGTTCCTCTCGCATGGTGACGTGATCCGCGTCGGCGACGTTCTGCTCCAGCTGGTCGTCCGCGGCGCGAACGCGTTCGTCCCGTATCGCATCGACGGGCAGGTCGCGTCGGGGGCGCGACGCGTTGCCATCGAAGGTGCCGTCGGCGGCGCGCAGCTCGCGCGCATGTCGGCCGAGCTCACGAACATCGCGAAGACCTTGCTCCCGGTCCTCGTGCTCGGCGAGACCGGTACCGGCAAGGAGCTCGTGGCTCGCGCTCTCCACGCGACGAGCGGACGGCTCGGTCCCTTCCGCGCCCTCAACTGCGCAGCGATCCCGCAGGCGCTCGTCGAGAGCGAGCTCTTCGGCTTCAAGAAAGGGAGCTTCAGCGGCGCGACGCGCGACCACACCGGCATCATTCGCGCGGCCGACGGCGGCACGCTGCTTCTCGACGAGATCGGAGACATGCCGCTCGAGGCGCAGGCGAAGCTGCTGCGCACGCTCGAGACGCGGGAGGTGGTGCCGGTCGGCGGCATCACGGGCGAGAAGGTCGACGTTCGCATCGTCAGCGCGACGCATCGCGACGTCCGCGCGCGCGTCGACGCCGGGCAATTCCGTGGTGATCTCTACGCGCGTCTCAACGGCTACACGCTCTCGTTGAAGCCGCTACGCGAACGGAAGGAGGATCTCTACCTGCTCGTGCGGCACTTCCTCGCCGAGGCCGGCGAAGCTTCACGCGACGTGACGTTCCGTTTCATGGTGACGCTCTGCCAGTACGACTGGCCGTACAACGTGCGCGAGCTCGCATCGGCGGTGAAGCGCGCCGTCTCGGTATCGGAGGGCGGCCCACTCGATGCTCCGGATCTGCCCGACACCGTGACAGCGTCGATGAAGGACTACGGAGCGGCCGCGCCGCCGAGCGAAGAGCCGCCGCCTCCGTCGATCGCTCCGCCCGCGTCACGGGATCCGTCGAAGCCGAGGTATCAGCGGCCGACGCCGGTCGAGCTCGAGGCGCTGGCGCGCGAGCATCGCGGCAACGTGGCCGCCATCGGACGAGCGCTCGGAAAGGATCGCGCGCAGATCCACCGCTGGCTGCAGATGTTCGGGATCGATCCGGACGCGTATCGTTAGCGAAGAACGACGTAGGTCTGCGGGACCCAGACGCGACGTCCATCGGGGAAGGCGACCTGCACCTGCCCGCTCTGCGCGATGATCACGCTCGCAGGGTAACGGTTGCCGTCCGACCACTGCACCATGACGGCCTGACCGGGCGAGAGCGTGCCGACCACACTGTTGACGACCGAGCCGAGCGCATCGCCGAACGCGCTGAATGCGTTGCCCACCGAATTGCCGAAGGCCGCGGCCTGCTGGTTGTACCCGGGCTGCTGCGGATACATCGGCTGCTGCGGATAGGCGGGCTGCTGCGCATAGCCGGGCGGCGCGGCTTGCGGCGGATATCCCGGCGGCGGCCCTTGGGGCGGATATCCGGGAGGCGGACCCTGCGGAGGATACGGAGGCGGCGCCGCTTGCGACGGATACGCGGGCGGCTGCGGATACGCGGGCTGCTGCGGATACGCCGGCTGCGGGATCGGCTGCGCATAGCCGGGAGGGTGCGCCGAATACCCGGGCGCACCCGACGGCACGAACCCCGTCGACGCGGCGGGTGACGGCCCGTAGCCGGGCGGCGGAACGACGCCGGGCATCGCGCCCGAGACCGCGTTCATGGACGGCTCGGCGGGCGGCGCGCCGGCGGCGACGAGCCGAGGAGCGCCGCCCGCACGGATGCGCGCGGCCTCTTGCTCGACGCGCATGCTGTGGTGCACGTACTGCGGATTCGTCGCGATGATGCCGTTCCAGTGGGCCGCGACCGCGGACCACTGCGCCATCGACAAGCTGTAGTGTGCAAGCATTCCCTCGATGCCCATGACCGGGGGGCAGCCGCACATCGCGACGTAATCCTCGTAGGTGACGTTGGCGGGCGCCCAGGGATCCATGGAGCAACGGAAGTCTTTCGCCCCGTCCGCCGCAAGCGAAATGCGCGCGGCCCCCCTTCTTCTCGGCTTACTGGCCGAGCTCGGCGCGCGCGTCGGCGATGGCCTCGTCGAACCAGCGATTCACCGCCGCGGGGAAGGGCCACATCCAGCCGTACTCGGGGCCCGTGAAGCGCTTCACGATGTGCGCGCGGAGGTTCGCCGCCGCGTCGATGCCCAGCACCTCGGCGGTGGCGCGGATGGTCTCGACGTACGCCTCCCACTCGATGCGCGCGCGACCCCACGCGAAGAACAGCGGGAAGAACGGGACGAGGTACACGAACGACATCCAGAGATCGCCCATGCGCTTCCGCTGCCGGAGATGCACGCGTTCGTGACGAAGCAGGATGTAGCGGTCCGCGTCGCTCATCGCGTCCCAGGCGTCGGGCACCCAGAGCGTGCCGAAGAGCACCGTATGATAACGTGTAAGATACACGCGTTGCCCGCCGAGCGTGAGCAGCGCCAGCACGACGTGGATGGCCCGCTGGAGGACGCTCTCGCGCTTCTTCCGGATGCGGAAGGAGGGGAACTCCACGCGGATCTCGTCGAGGAAGCGATCGGTGCGGCTCATGCGTCTCGGGCGGGAACCGTCTGGCACCCACGGCAATAGTACGTCGAGCGGCCCGGCGGCGCTCCCTGGCGGATCATGTCGATGGTTCCGCCGCAGCGGAAGCACGCCCGCCCCCGACGTCCGTACGCCCAGAATTTAGGCCCCGCGAGGGCATTTCGGGTGATGCGCGGGCCGTCGCCGAGGTTCGCCTTCAAGAGCGCGCTCGCGCGCTTCACGAGCGCCTGGAGCGTCGCGTCGTCGAGATCTGCGACCGGCGCGGTGGGGTCCACCTTCTCGAGGAACAACGTCTCCGACTTGTAGATGTTGCCGATCCCGGCGAGCACACGCTGCACGAGGAGCGCCTCGCCGATGGGTCGCTTGCCGAGGGCACGCAGCCGCACGACGCATTCGTGCTCGTCGAGCTCGTCGAAGTTGGACGCGACGAGGTCGGGGCCGAGACCGCGCAGGTCCGGCGCGCGCTCCTCGGCGCCGGCGCGCAAGAGGCGCAGCACCGGGATGCGATCGCCCACCACCACCGCGCCCTCGACGTCGAGGCGGAGCTGATGCGGCGTGCGTCGCGGGCGCCAGTACGTGGAGCGGGGGCGCTCGAACCCGACGCGACCGAGCATGCGCAGATGCACGTGGAGCATGCGCCCGTCGTCGAAGCGCACGAGCAGGTTCTTGCCGCGTGCCTCCACGGCCACCACCGTGCGACCCACGACCGTCTCCGCGACGGCGTCGGCGATGTCGTGCGCGTCGAACGAGCGGACCCGTCCGCCGACCAGCCGCGGGCGCAGTCGCGCCGCGAGCCGGTGAATCGAGTCGCCCTCAGGCACGCACGTCCTCGTCGAGCGCGAGGCCCTCCGGCGACACCTCGTCTGCGGGGAGCTCGTCAGGGGGCAGCGCGTCGTCCTCGAAGCCCGCGTCGTCGAAGTCGAGCTCGTCGGGCTCCAGATCGTCGGTCTCGACGTGCTCGGTGTTCATTCGCTCACGCTGCTCGGCGAACGTGCGCGCTTGCTCGCCGCGCCGCCCCAGGTCGGCGATCACTCGACCGCGCGCGGGAATGAACACGAGCGCGCCACGGCGTCCTGCGAAGCCGTGCTCCTCGAGCAGCTTCGCGACGGGGCTCTCGAGCGCGGGCATGCCGTCGATGGTGACGAGCATGGCGATGCGCGTGCGACGTCGCGCGATGCCGACGAGCGCCTCGCCGAGCGCTTTGCCGGCGTGCGACGCATCCGGCTCGTCCTTGGGAAGGAACGTCACCATGCTGGTTCCGCCGCGACCCAGCCACGCGAGCAGCCTGCCGTCGTGCATGATGACGCGCGCGCCGGGCACGCGCTGCGGTGAACGCGCGGGCGCATCGGCGCCGTTCTCGCGCGGCCAGGGCAGCAACGAGCCCCACGGGTTCGCGGGGTCGGTGGCGCCGATGACGAGCGTGCGCGCCTCTTCGTCGTCGGGTCGCTTCGTGCGGAGCCGCTCCTCGGCGCCGGGGAGCGCGAACTGCGTCGCGCCGCGCTCGGCCACGAAGTAGCCGCGACGCACGCGTCCTTGATCCTCGAGCGCGCGATACACGTCGTAGAAGTTCGCGAATCCGCCGGGCAGGCCCTCTGCTTGCGCCGCCTCACGGAGCACGATGCCGTAGCGCTCGAGCATCGCCCGCGCGATGGCGGTGGCGCGCTCGGTGCTCGACGGCAAGCGCTCCCATCGCGACCGCCGAAGCGACCACCGACCTTCGCTGCCGGCGGGTCCGCGGTTCCCGGAGCGAGGGCCGAGGGGTCCGCGC
>JAXDMI010001061.1:0-3404 GCA_034666145.1 Myxococcales bacterium
TGAAGAACCCGACCGATCCGCGCCTCGTCCACAAGGAGAAGATCGGCAGCCGCGGCTCGAGCTCGGAGGCCGCCACCGATCACCTCGCGTTCAACTACTTCGCGAGCGAAGGCCTGCTCGCGATCCCGATGACCATCTGCGACGGCGGCGGCGACGGCCGCAACGGAGACCACCTCAGCTTCAGCGGGCTTCTCGTCTACGACGTCGACCTCGAGAAGGGCTTCACGCGCCTCGGCGGCGTGGACCACGGAAAACAGGGCGCAGACTGCAACACGTGGTGGTCGAACGCGCAGTCCGCAGTGAAGCGCAGCGTGTTCCTGGACGACCTCGTCTACTCGATCGCCAGCGACCGCGTGAAGGTCCAGCGTATGAGCCACTTCGGCGACGACGTCGCGGACTTGTCGCTCACGAGCGCGCAGTGAGCCGACGCCGGGCTACGGACGCCTGACGTCAGAACGCGAGATGGCCGTGGAGAATGAGCTGGTCTTCGCCCACGATCCAGATGTCGTCGAGCGACGTGCCGCCGATCGCAAAGAGGCTCTTGCCGGTGGGTGACGGCTGAATCGTCACCCTTCCCGAAGCCTTGTCGAACGTCATGATGCGGCCCGCGTCGCCGACACACACGATCTTGTCGGCGGAAGGTCCCCAGATACCCCAGATCCATCGATTGGCGTTCTGGGGCTGCTCCTTCTCCTCGTTGCGCTGAAAAACCGGGTCTGTCGAACCCGTGAATTGCCAGAGCCCGTAATAGTTCGCGCCTTGCCAGATCTCCGTATTGGGCCCCGGAAAACCCCACATCGCTCGAAAGGATCGCGTCCGATCAATCGGGTCCTGCAACGTGTGCCACATCGTGCCGGTGCCATCGAAGAACATGGTGGTGTCGTAATCGAGAGCAGCCATGACAGCCGTCTTCGAATTGCCACTTATCGAATAGACGATGGGCACGAAGAGCGTGTCCGGGACATTGGGCGGTAGCGGCTGCTGGGTCCCGTCGCGCAGCGGATCGGTCGGCGGACCGCTGTAGATCACGCCGTCGTTTCCGCCGGCATAGCGAACGTCGTCGATTCCCCAGACCGTGCGCAAGCCATGGGGAGCTGTGCCGATCTGCGTCCACAGCCCGTTGGCGCGCCGAAAGATGGGGCCCTTGTTCGTGTTCTCGAGCGTGGCCACCGCGAGCGCTTCGGTCGGGCCGGCGGACCAGATGCCGGTCACGTTGATCCCGGGTCCGAGCCGGTATTTTTGCCAACCGCCGTCGGTCTTCTTCTCGAGGAGAACGCCGTCCTCGCCGGCGGTGTAGACCTGTTCGGAGCCGACGACCGACAGAGCGCGGAGGGTCCCCCCTTCGAGCACCTCGTGGACGATCGTGAAGCCGCTCTCGGGGAGCGTGCTCGCATCGTCGACGGCACCGCCGTCGGCGCCGCCCTCGGTGCTCGCGCCCGCGTCGCCATCGAGGGTCGCGGTCTTCAAGCTGTCACAACTGGCGAGCAGCACGGCGAGCGCCGCGAAGGGCGCGAAGAAGCCGAGATAGCCGGGCCGCCGCTTCATCGAAGCTTCGATGATAGCAGTCAGTCGGTGGCGGCGTCGTTGGCGGTGGCCGCATCCTTCGAACCGGCATCGGCCGCGGTGGGGGTCCCGCCGACGCAGACGTGGAAGACCGTGGACGTGCCGGCGATGCCGGCGGCCGAGCAGGTCTCGCCTGCCGCGCAGGCGTGCGCGCCGTCGCAGTAGTCCGTGCACTGACCGCCGCTCGCGACGACCTGCAAGCACGTGAGGCCGTCGCCGCACGTGGTCATGCCGGGCGTGTTGATGCACGTCGAGCCCTTGGCGCCGGTGCCGCTCGTGATGCACGCGAAGGCGCCGGACGAGTCCTTGGCCGAGCACGTCTGACCCGCGGGACAGCTGAACGGGTTCGACTCGCAGCCTCCGGCCGGCGAGTCAGAGGTGGACGAGGAGCACGCGGCAACGCCCGTGGCGGTGGCGACGGTGCACGCGGCGAGGAAGAGGAGCGAGCCAAGGATACGCATGGGGCGGGACGGTAGCACGGCATGGGCCTGATCATGTCCGGGTGACGATCGATCCAGCGAGGAGACCGAGGCGTCGCGACGGCGTTTTTCCCGGTGAATGGCGGCGCTGCCCCGGGGTAGCCGATGGAACGCTCGCTGCACCATCCCCACCGATGGCAACGACACGTGCTCGATTCCGGACGGCGACCTGCGCAAGGCTGGCGGCCGCCGCTGCGCTGCTCGCTGCGAGCT
Organism: Myxococcales bacterium; assembly: GCA_034666145.1. Lineage (GTDB taxonomy): Bacteria > Myxococcota_A > Polyangia > Polyangiales > Polyangiaceae > Labilithrix. The sequence goes on from JAXDMI010001061.1 coordinate 2,256, forward strand.
CATTGGCCGTCGCATGCACGGGAGCGTCGCAAGACGCGGCTTCGTCGGAGAGCGATCTCACCGCCGACGGCGGGCCGGACGCGGGGCGCGAAGCCGAGGCGGGCAGCGGCGACGGTGGAGAAGGCGGCGCGGCATCGCTCGACGGCGGAGCGACGGCGAATGCCTTCGTCGATCCGCGCGACGGTCAGTCGTACCCGACGATGACGCTCGGCGCGAAGACGTGGCTCGCGCGCAACCTGAATTTCAAGATCGCGGGCAGCTCGTTTTGCTACGGCGACGATCCGGCGAGCTGCGCGCGCGATGGTCGCCTCTATACGTTCACCGCGGCGAAGACCGCATGCGCGACCGGATGGCATCTGGGCAGCGACGCGGACTGGAAGTCGCTCGAGTCGGCGCTGGGAATGGCGGCGAGTCAGCTCGACCTCGAGGGCTATTCGACCGTCCGCGGGCATAGCGAAGGCACGGCGTTCAAGGGCGACGCGGGAATGGCCGGCTATCGCACGGGCACCACCTACGACGCGCAAGACGATCGGACGTATTTCTGGACGTCCACGACGCGCGGCTCCGACGTGTGGCGCCGGCGCGTCGCCGTCGGCGAGACGACCATCTTCCGCTTCACCAATCCGCCGCAGGGCTTCGCCATCAGCGTGCGCTGCGTGAAGGACTGACGGACGAAGCGGTCCAGCGCTACCCTGGTGCGATGCGCGTCGAGACGATAAGGACCTACGAATCCAGGCTTCCCGAGCACGATCCGCATCCGTACCGAACGGGCGCGTGGGCGCCGAACACCGTCGAGGTGGATGCGTACGATCTCGACGTCGTCGCCGGCGAGATCCCCAACGATCTGCAGGGCATCTATCTTCGCAACACCGAGAACCCGCTCTTCGACGCCATCACGGGGCGCTATCACCCGTTCGACGGCGACGGGATGCTGCACGCGATCCGGTTCGAAGGCGGCGGCAGCGGCGGTGGCAAGGCGAGCTATCGCAATCGCTTCGTGAGGACCGCGGGACTGCTCGCCGAGCTCGAGGCAAAGACCGCGCTGTGGGCGGGAATCCTCGAGACGCCCGACCTCTCGCAGCGTGACGGCTGGGGCGCGCGCACACGCATGAAGGACGCGTCGAGCACCGACGTCATCGTCCACAACGG
>JAXDMI010001062.1:0-3677 GCA_034666145.1 Myxococcales bacterium
TTCCTTCCGTCGACTCGTGGTCGATGCCCGCCACCTCCATCAGCAGCTTGTCGCCGCCCATGCCGATCTTCGATCGCACGAGATCCAAAGGCACATCCTTCCCGTGACCGCGTAGCGCATCGAGCCACGCATGGGCGTGCGCATCGTTGCTGTCGAGCAGGGTTCCGTCGATGTCGAAGAGCACAGCTCGAATGCGCGCCATCCTCTCGGGCGTGCAGTCCACGTGCCGCCACGCAGCGTGTCCGCCTGCAGGAACGATGTTTGCTCGTACCGCGGTCCATGAACGCAATCGACCTACTCAAGCAGCAGCACAAGAAGACCAAGGCCGCCCTCGAGAAAGCCTCCGAGGCAAAGCTCGACGCGCGCGAGTCCAAGAAGGCCGCCGACGAGCTCGTCGCTCACATGGTCATCGAAGAGCACATCTTTTATCCGCGTGTCCGCGAGCTCATGAAGGACATGGTCGGTGAATCGTTCGAGGAGCACACGGTCGCGCGCTTCGCGCTCGCGCGTGCCCTCACGGCGCGCGGCGAAGATCAGATCAAGGCGCGTTTCACCGTCCTCAAGGAGCTCATCGAGCACCACGTCGAGGAAGAAGAGGAAGAGATGTTCCCCAAGGTGAAGAAGGGGGTCCCGGCCGAGGAGCTCGAGCAGCTCGGCGCACGCATGGAAGCGATGTTCGAAAAGGCCGTGGAAGCGGGCCTCGACGCGCTCGTCACCGGCGCGACGCAGGATCTCCGAAGCCCCAACGGCGGCGGCCTGAGGGCGAACGGCGCCACCGCGACGAAGACGCCCAGCCGCACGATGCGCGCGGCGCGATAGTCACGCGACACGCAAAGGCCACCGCGAGGCGCGCTGCCTCGCGGTGGGGCGAGCACGCCTGACCTTTCGTGGGGACGCTGCGCGTTGCTCCGGTGGCGCGCGCTCACGCCAGCACGCGGCGCCCCGCAGCGATGTACGCGAGAGCGGCCGCCAGGATCGATGCCGCCGCGACACCGAGCGCCGTCCGCAAGCCGCGCGGCGCCGGCGTGGCGCGCACCGCTTCACGGCGGACCCACGGGCTCGGCGTCGGGTATTTCGGCCTCATGGGCGGAGGCGCGGGCACGCTCTCCCCGCTCGAGCTCTCGACGTCGACCCGATTTCCAGGGGCGATATCCGTCTCCGGTTCGTCCCCGTAGAGCACCGTCGTCATTCGGGTGGCCATACCTCCGCGCGGTGCATCGCAAGTGCCACGCAGCGCTTGCTCACCAGCCCGTTTGCGCCTTCACCATCGTGGCGAGCTGCTGCGCGACGCGCTCGTGATAGGCGGCATTGCCGTGACCGGCGCAGCCCGTGAGCTCGCTCTCGGCGGCGACCGGAGGAGCGACGCTGTACACACGCGCGTCACCGGCTGCGGCACGCTCGCTCGCGACGGTGTCGAACGCGCTCTTCACGTTCGTGCGGCCGTGCGTCGACGTCGGCCCGTCGGTCACCGATGGAGACAGCGCGAGGAAGACGTGGGCTTGCGGCGAATGGGTGCGGAACGTCGCCACCAGCCCGCGCACGGCGGCCGTGAACTCGACGAGAGGCAGCGGTCCGGCATCGACGTACTGGCCGATCGCGAAGTCGTTGCCTCCCATCATCACCACGATGACGTCGGGAACGAACCGAGAGAAGTCCCACACGCTCGTGGCGTCGATCGGATTCGTGCGCGGGTAGAGGACCGGCATCGTCTCGGTATCGGTCCGCGCGATGTTCCGCACGAAGCCCTTGCCCGAGTACGCCGTGCCGTTCAGATCAGCGTCGAGGAGCTCGCCGAGACGCGCGCTCAACGACTTGTGGAAGTTCTCGTACTTCGCCGCCCAGTCCGGACCGGGACAATCGGTACCGACGCCGTCGATGCCGAATCCCGCGGGCTGCGAGTCCCCGACGACCTCGATGCGCCGCAGTGCTGGAAGCGGAGGCGGAAGCAGCGTCCCGCCGGCGAAGTCGTAGCCGAGGAACTGCGTGTAGCCGGTCTGCGTCTCGGAACGGCGATACAGCTCGATGCGATGGGGACCATCCGCAAGCCCGCTCGCGAGCGGGTAATCGTGCGCGCCGAGCGCGAGCACGAGCTTCGGTTGCAGCACGCCGTCGACGATGACGTCGTACTCGCTGGGTCCGCCCTGCATCCAGCTCTCGGCGCGATCCTCGAGGCGCGCCTGCACGCCGGTGCCACGGAAGTTGGCGATGATCCGACACCCCGGCCATCCGCAGATCGGGCCTGCCGCCTCGCGCGTATCGAAGCGACCGATGAAGCGCACCGCAGGCGGCCCCGGATCGCGCGAGGGAAGCGCTGCGTCTCCCTCGGTGCCGTTCGGGCCATTCGTCGCGCTGGCGTTGCTGTTGGGGTTGTTGCCGTTTGCCCCGCCGGATCCGCTTCGCGACGCGTCATTGCCTCCGACCTCGGCCGGCCCGGACGCCTGAGATGAGGTGCTCGTGCTTCCTCCACGACACGCGAAGACGAGTGTCAGCGAGGAGGCAAACGTTGCGGTGACGAGAAACCAGCTGGGTCGACGGGAGCGCATGTGCCGTGACCGGCTTCACGTCCCACGCCAACGCGGTGCGTCGTTCTACGGCGGCGTCACGCGGAGCTTCACGCGTGCGGGCTGGTACGTGTTGTCGAGCTCACCGTCGACGACGCGCAGCGAATCAGTAGCCGCAGCAGACAGCAGGAGCGTCTGATAGCTCGGCATGGAGCCATCGAGCAGTCGACTGATCAGCTGGCCTTGCATCGCGCCGCTCTGGTACTCGGGCGCCTCGATCCCGTTGGTGATGATGTCGAGCACCTTCGAGCCGCCGCGCTTCAGCGTGAAGAAGTCCTTCTCGTAGTAGTTGTACGAGACGCAGCTATCGAAGAAGAACAGCTGGTACGTGCTGGGGAAGCTCTCCGCCGTGAAGTTGTCGGGATCGAGCGGCCCGTACCCGATGTACGAATGACCGTTGTAGACGACGACGTCGCCGCGCTTCACCGCGTGGCGATGCGGCTCCGGATCTTCGTCGGCGCCGAAGAGCGTCTCGATGCGCAGCGTGAAGTCCTTCGGCGGTCCGTCGTTGGCGGCCAGCTTCACCTTCTTCTCGAAGGTGACCCAATGGTTGTCGAGCTTGTTCGCGATCTTCGAACGGAGCTCCTTCTTCTCGGCCGCCGAGAGGCCGGCCGGATAGCCCGTGTCGTAGACGGTCCACTGCACGAAGTCGGCGAACGAGAGGTCCTTGATCTCGTGACCGGCGACGAGCGCCGACGTCAGCGTCTCCGCCGGCTCGATCTTCGTGAGCCGGAATTCCGGATGCTTCGCGAAGATCACGCCGAGCGTGTCCATCCATTCGTAGTAGCCGTCGTCCTTCGCAGCCTCGACGTGCTCGTGCGAGAGCCTCCCGACGACGAGCGCGACGGTCAGCACGTTCGGGTCGATGCCCCCGCCGAACAGCTTGTCGTATTCGGGGTACGTCGCCTTGTCGGCAGTGGCGGCGCGATCGAGCTTGAACGCGGTGGGCAGGAACAGCCGCGTCGCGCGCGACTTCGCCACCATCTTGGTCTTGTCGGTGAGCTTCGCGGTGTCGGCGTCGATGGTGCGTTGCTCGCGATCGATGGCCTTGCGACACGTGCTGCGCGTCGGGTCGAAGTCGTACCAGAGCAAGCCGCCCGCCGCGTCGTCGCGCGC
>JAXDMI010001063.1:0-2703 GCA_034666145.1 Myxococcales bacterium
CCCCCCGGGCCGCCGAGGTCGAGTGACTTGGGCGTCGGCTTTTCGCTCGTGAGCTCCAGCTCGATCGTGGAGTGCGCGGTCGACTCGGGCGGGGCCACCGCATCGGGTCGGAACATGCGCTCTTCGAGTGAAGCGCGGAGCGACTCTACCGCTTCTTTCGAGCTCTTTCCTTCGCCGGCGGCATCGGATTCGACACACTCGGCGACGTAGCCGTTCTTGTCCTTGATGAGCCGGTAGGTGAACTTCATCGGGTCACCGGATGCGATCATCGCCGGTCACGGGCGTCGACGGATCGCCGCCTTCGTGGATCGGCTGGGTGGGGATGGCGGGATGGATCGGATGCGCCTTGGGGTCCGGATTCACCGGCACGTGAACGGGCTTCACGCCAGGTTGCGACGGCTGCGGCTGCTGCTTGGGAACGGTCTGACCGGGAACGGGAACGTTGGGCATGCAGCGACGTGTTGCACGCAGGATGCCTGCGGCGACGCACCACCACAGCGCGAGCGTGCCCAGTTGCCCCGGATGAGGCACTTCGATTCGCAGTGCTGGCGCTCGGTACGGCGCGACATTCTCACCAGGCCGAAGGCGCGTGATTCGACCTCGTTTTCGCAGGCGTTTGGTCGCGGAGCGGCTCGGCTCGACCACACCGGCACGCTCTTCGCTACGTGGGTAGGCACGGCGAAACGCCGCTTGCAACGCAACCAATCAAGGGAGATTCGTCATGCTCTACTGGGCAGCAGTTTTTTTCGTCATCGCTCTCGTCGGTGCAGTCCTCGGCTTCAGTGGCATCGCGGCGGGCGCGGCGGGCATCGCGAAGATCCTCTTCTTCGTGTTCCTCGTCCTCGGCGCTCTCTCGCTGATCTTCGGCCGTCGGGTTCCGGTCTGATCCGCGCGGACACAACGACATGCAGCTCTGCGCGACGCTGACGAAGGATGACCTGTCGTCGATCATCGAGCAGATCACGCCTCTGCGGGTGGCTCTCCGTCCGCGTCGCGTGATCACGCTCGGGCGCCCGACGAAGATCGAATTCGTCGCGGGCGTGGGGCTGCGTGTTCGCGGTGATGCGCGTTTCACCTGGGACGTCGGAGGTCTCACCATCCCGGTGAGCCTTCGCGCGTGGCAGGTGTTGCTCGTTCCATCGTTCGTCGCGCGCGATGGCGGTCATGTGCTCGCGTTCGACCCGAAGGTCGAGGTGCTCGACTTCAAGAACGTCCCGATGTTCCTCGATGGGAAGATCGCGGACGCCGTGAAGCAAGGCCTCGCGGCGCAGAAGTCGAAGCTGGCGTGGAATTTCGAGGATCAGCTCTCGCTGGTGCGTGCGCTCCCGGCGAAGATGTCGCCCGCGGGCGAGATGACGCTGGCGCCGACGGGCGGTACGGTCGTGGTGACGGAAGCCGACGTGAAGCTGACGTTGGACTTCGGCTTCCGCGTGCGCCGCGATGCGCCGCCGGCCTCACTGAGGTCGTACGAGCTCGAAGGCTCGGGAGCGCCGAGCAGCAGGCAGGCATCGGCGCGTCGAGCGTGAAGCGCGCGGCTACTCCGGCGCGCACGGCTACTCCGCCGCGCCCGCCGGCTCCAGCGTGGCGCCGTGCTCCGCTGCGCGCTGGGCCGCTTCGCGCTCCTGCGCCGCCGGGCAGCCCGTCAGCTCGCAATGCACCCGCGTCACCGTCGCTCCGAAGAAGATGATCTGCGACGAGAGGTAGATCCAGGTCGCCAGCGCCAGCACGCCGCCGACGATGCCGTACGCCGAGTAGCTCGTGAGATGCGACAGGTACAGCGCGAAGACCGCCTTCAGCACCGTCAGCAGCACCGTCGTCAGCACTGCGCCGCCGATGACGTCGCGGAACGGCGGCTTCGAGCGCGGGACGAAGTGGAACGCCGCTGCGAACACCAGCGACAGCATCACGATCGAGACGGCCGTCTCCGCCGTTCGCAGGAGCGCCGGCGTGAGCGTGTAATGTACATGGTTCGCCAGCACGCCCAGCACCGCGCTCGTCAGCAGCGACGCCACCATGAACAGGCCGATGCCCGCGACGCATGCGAAGCCCGACAAGCGCTCGTGCAGGAACACGCTCACCTTGCCGAGGATGCCCACTCCGCAACGCGGCTTCACTTTCCAGATCTTGTTCAGCGAGAAATCCAGCTCCACGAACGCGCCGCTCGCGCTGAAGAAGAGCGAAATCAAGCCGACGATCGCCGACGTCTTCCGCGCGCCTTGGCTTTGCTGCATCGACGTCAGCGTCTGCTCGAGGACCGAGCGGACCGATGCGTCGGCGGTGCCGAGCTGGCCGAGGATGCGCTCTCGCGTAGGCGCGTCGTCGCCGATCACGTAGCCCACCACCGTCACGGTGAGGAGCACGAGGGGAAAGATCGCGAACGTCGCGTAATAGGAGAACGCCGCGCCCAGTCGAAAGCCTTCGAGATCGTCGAAGCGGTCCGCCGATTTCGAGAACAGCTCGCCCAGGAAGCGAACATGCTCCCGGACGAGACGCAAAGGCGAAGACGTCTTCGATGGCACGGTCAGGTCACTTCGGGACGACCTTGTTCGCGCCGTGCTTGTCCTGCGTACCGGGGTCGCCGGGCTCGCCGCGCTTGCCCTCCTCTTCGGCCTCACGCAGCTCGTCGCCCTCGGGGCCCTCGAGCGCCTTCTTCGCCTTCTCGGCGAGCTCCTCGGTGTTGCCCTTCTCGATCGATTTCTTCAC
>JAXDMI010001064.1:0-5400 GCA_034666145.1 Myxococcales bacterium
TGGTACGCGCACGTCTTCCCGCTGCTCGTCGTGCACATGCTCGTGTTCATCGAGGCGATGCGCGCGCCGTCGTGGAAGGAGCGCGCAACCGCATTCCGCTCGATGGCGCTCCCGCTCGTCCCGGTCACGGTTCTGGTCGGCATCTCGCTGGTCGAGCACCTCCGCGACAACGTCGGGCCGATCTCGGCGCTCGTGCACGAGCCCAACATCCTTCCGCCGTGGGAGCTCGCCTACAACATGTGGGCGGAGTGGTTCTGGGGCTTCACGAAGCTCTCGATCACGAGCGTGGTGCCGTGCCTGCTGCTCGCCTTCTTCGGGTTCCTGGGGCGCAAGCAGTCGCCGCGGTTCTTCTCGACCGCGGCCACCATCGCGCTCGTCGCCCTCTTCTGCCTCGCGCCGTACCGGATCACGAACTGGTACCACGTGAATTCGCGGCTCATCCCGTACATCTGGGTGGCGCTGCTGCTCCGCCTGCCGGACCACCTGCCGCGCCGCCTGATGGCGGTGCTGGGGGTCTCTGCCGTCCTCTACAGCGCCGGCATGGGCTACGACTTCATCCGCCTCGACCGCGATCGCCAGCAGTTCACCGCGGGCATCGCGGCCGTTCCGGAAGGCGCCCGGCTGCTGCCGCTCGTCTTCCGCCACAAGGGCGTCAGCGACAACACGCGCACGCTCATGCACGCGTGGGGCTTCTACGTCACCGAGAAGTACACGAGCGCGCCGCTCCTCTTCGCGCACTCACGTTCGTTCCCGGTCACGTACTCGTCGCCGCCGCCGCTGCGCTTCCACGAGCTCGTCCTCGAGAACTTCGCTGCGACGATGATCACGTCGGCGAACTTCTGCAGCGACACGAGCCGCGTGCTGACCACCGACTGCAAGGCCGAGTATCGCGCACGCTGGGCGGAGTTCTGGCACGACGCGACGCCGCTCTACGATCACCTCTTGCTCTGGGAGCCCTCGCAGGAGGCGCTCGACCTCGTCCCGCCCGAGTACGGCGTGACGTTCCGCCATGACGGTCTCGTGATCCTGCAGCGCGGCGCCAACGCGCCGGCCGCTCAGCGCTGACGGATCGCTCACCCGAGGCAGCGGAGGCAGCGGAGGCCGCGCGTCACGCGCGTCACTGCATGCGAACGCGCATGTCGATCCGCCGACCGGTGGGCAGCGCGAACCACGCAACACCTTCGCCCTCCGCGAAGCTCCCGTGGATCGCGAAGTAGTCGCCGTGGAGGCCGTCGTGGACGGTGTCGGGCGTCACCACGGCCGAGACGCGCAGCTTCGTCACCTTGTTCTTGGCCACGAAAGGACGACCCTTGATGAGGGTCATCGTGCGACGGATTCCTTGCGCGAGCGGCCCGCTCGGGGTGCCGAGGATCTGTACGTCGGCGATGTGCCCCGAGTCGTCGAGCGTCATGACGACCGTCGCCTCGCCGGCGGAGCCCAGGGCCGCTGACTGCCAGATCGGATCGCCGCTCGCAGCTTGCGGAAAGTCTCGTGTGAACGCGGTTGCGAGGTTCGTCGCCGAGCGATCGCCGACCGCGCCGAAGAGCGCTGCCGAGCCCGTCGACCCCGGCGCGCTCTCCTGACCCGTCGGCGCATGCCCCGCGGACGGCCGGCCCTGATGGGAGGGGCGCGCTGCCGCCTTCGCCTTCGACGGCGGCTCCGGTCGCGCTGGCGCGTCCGGAAATTCGATGGGCGCCGGCGCGGCGTTCGAATCGGGCGACGGCGATGCGTTGGCCAGCGGCGTGTTCGCCGTCTCCGGAGCCGGCAGCTCGAAGGTCTCGCCGGCGTTCTGGGGAGGTGGGTCGCGATCGAGGCCCGGCGCGACGGTCATGCCGCGCGGCGCGAAGAAGTACGCGGCGACCGCGCCATGGGCGACGAGGGACAACCCCAGAGCTCCGACCAACGCCCAGCGCACGATCGATAGTGTGCCCGAGACCCACGGAAGTTCCCGCATCCGGCGCGTACCTCTCCGATGAGGTACGTCGTCCTTGCACGTGGGCAGCGCCTATGCGAAGGACCGTGCCCAGATGACCAGGGTTTCTGGGGTGACCATCCCTCTCTTCTCGCTCCGCACGCGGAACGACTGGGGTATCGGACAGATCACGGACCTTCCGGCGTGCGCGGCTTGGCTCCAGCAGGCAGGCCAGCGCCTCGTGCAGGTGCTGCCGACGCATGAGCTGTCGGAAGGCGAGACCAGCCCCTACGGCGCGCTCTCCGCGTTCGCGATCGATCCCATCTACATCGACGTCGAAGCGATCCCCGATCTCGATGGCGAGGCCATCGCGAAGCGGCTCGGCGAAGAGGGGCTCGCCGAGCTCGATCGCGTTCGTCGCTCGCAGGCGGTCGACTACGAGACGGTGCGTCACCTCAAGAAGCGCGCCTTCGCCGAGGCCTTCTCACGCTTCCGCGAGAAGGAGATCGAGGGCGGCAACGGCGGCGAGCGCGCGCACGCGTTCTTCGCGTTCATCGAGCGCGAAGGCGCGTGGCTGCGCGATCACGCGCTCTACATCGCTCTACGCCATTCGCACGACAACCACGGCTGGAGCACGTGGCCGCAGGAAGAGCGCGATCGCGAGCACAACATCCTCATGCTCGCGAATGCGCGTCGCGACGACGGCGGCATCGGCACGCGCGTCCTCGAGCAGATGTACCTGCAGTGGATCGCCCACGAGCAATGGCACGCGGCGCGTGCCGGCCTGAAGAAGCTGAACGTCGCGCTCATGGGCGACATGCCGTTCATCGTCGGCGGCGAGAGCGCCGACGTCTGGGCGCACCGGGATCAGTTCCGCACCGACGTCTCGCTCGGCGCACCGCCCGACGAGTTCGCGAAGGGCGGTCAGAGCTGGGGCCTCCCGGCCTACGACTGGGCGGCGATGGACACCGACGGTCTCGCGTGGCTCCGCATGCGCGCGAAGCACGCTTCGGCGCTCTACGATCGCTTCCGCATCGACCACCTCGTCGGCTTCTTCCGCCAGTGGGTGCAGAAGGAAGGCGCGGCGGGCGAGTTCGTTCCGCCCGACGAGAAATCGCAGAGGGCGCGTGGCGAGAAGGTGCTCCGCGCGCTCATCGACGCGGCCGGGCCCGGCGCGGTCATCGCCGAGGACCTCGGCGTGATTCCGCCGTTCGTGCGCGAGACGATGGCGCGGCTCGGTCTGCCTGGTTACAAAGTGCTGCCGTGGGAGAAGGACGAGCGGTTCATTCCGCGAGACCCGCGCAGCTTCCCGGAGCTGTCGGTCGCGACGTGGAGCACGCACGACACGCAGCCGATCACGGCGTGGTGGGACGATCTCGAGACCTGGGAGCGCGAACGGCTCGCCGCTCTCGACGAGATCCCCCTCGATTTGCCGGAAGGCGCGCGTGAGCTCGCGCTGTTGAAGCTCCTCTTCTCGGCGCGCTCCGAGCTCACGCTCGTGCTCGTCAACGAGCTGCTCGGCGACAAGTCGCGCATCAACACGCCGGGCACGGTCAACGACAAGAACTGGACGTGGCGATTGCCGCGTCCGATCGAAGACCTCGCCGAGGACCCGAAGGTCGTCGAACGCTTCGCCGCGATTCGCAGTCTCGTCGCGGCCTCCGGCCGTCTCTGACTCGCTCGAACCGCGCGTCTGTTATAACGCCGCCCGATGGCGCTGATTGCGAGGCCGGGTCGGCACGCGCCGCTCGGCGCGACGTTCGACGGCGAAGGCGTGAACTTCGCGGTCTTCTCGGAGAACGCGACGGGCATGGACGTGGCCCTGTTCGACGAACGAGGCGTCGAGACGCGCGTTCCGCTTCGCGAGCGCAGCGCGCACGTGTGGCACGGCTACGTGCCGGGCCTGCGTCCAGGACAGCGCTACGGCTTTCGCGCGCACGGTCTCTACGCCCCCGATGCGGGACTTCGGTTCAACGCGAGCAAGCTCCTCGTCGATCCCTACGCGCTCGCCGTCGAAGGCAAGGTCGACTACACCGAGCCCGTCTTCGGCTATGTCGGCTCGCCGAAGAAGGGCCTCGCCGGCACCCGCGAGCCGCCCGACGACCGCACGGCCGATCTGCGGGACAGCGCGCGCGGCGTGCCGAAGGGCATCGTCAGCGACGTTCGCTTCGATTGGGAAGGCGATCGACATCCGCGCGTGCCGTGGGCGGACACCGTCCTCTACGAAGCGCACGTGAAGGGCGTGACGATGGCCCACCCCGACGTGCCCGAGAACATTCGCGGCACGTATCTCGGGCTCGCGCATCCGAAGTTCATCGATCACCTGAAGCGTCTCGGCATCACGTCGCTGGAGCTCCTCCCCATCCACGAGCACATGGATGAGTGGAGCGTCGCTGCGCGCGGCATGACCAACTACTGGGGATACGCCACGCTCGCGTTCCTCGCACCGAGCCAGCGCTTCGCTTCGAAGCCGGGCGCGCAGATCCACGAGTTCAAGACCATGGTGAAGGCGCTGCATCGCGCCGGCATCGAGGTCGTGCTCGACGTCGTCTACAACCACACGGGCGAGGGCGACAACTTCGGCCCTACCGTGAGCCTGCGCGGCCTCGACAACTCCACCTATTACCGACTTCGGGTCGACAATCGCGCGCTCTACGACGACTTCACGGGATGCGGCAACAGCCTCAACATGCTGCACGCGCAGACGTTGAAGCTCGTGATGGACAGCCTCCGTTACTGGGTCACGGAGATGCACGTCGACGGTTTCCGCTTCGACCTCGCGTCGACGCTCGCGCGCGAATCCAGCGCTGTCGACAAGATGAGCGCCTTCTTCGACATCATCCATCAAGACCCGATCCTCTCGAACGTGAAGCTCATCGCGGAGCCGTGGGACCTCGGCGACGGCGGATATCAGGTCGGAAACTTCCCCGTGCTCTGGACCGAGTGGAACGGCCGCTACCGCGATACCGTCCGCTACTTCTGGACCGGCGCGACGTGGACCATCGCCGATCTCGGCTACCGCCTCACCGGTTCGAGCGATCTCTACGAGGACGACGGCCGGCATCCGCACGCCAGCATCAACTTCGTCACCGCGCACGACGGCTTCACGCTCCGCGATCTCGTGTCCTACGAGAAGAAGAAGAACGAGGCCAACGGCGAGGAGAATCGCGACGGCAACGACTACAACGCCGCGTGGAACAGCGGCGTCGAGGGCGAGACGACCGACCCGACCATCCGCGCGCTACGCCTGCGCCAGCAGCGCAACTTCATCGTGATGCTCGCGCTCTCGCAGGGCGTGCCGATGCTCACCGCCGGCGATGAGATGGGCAAGACCCAGCTCGGCAACAACAACGCGTTCGTGCAGGACAACCCGCTCTCGTGGCTCGACTGGGAGCTCGACGACGAGCGCAAGAAGCTGCTCGACTTCACCTCCGACGTCTTCGCCTTCCGCCGCCGCCACCCCGTCTTCCGCCGGCCGGGGTTCTTCA
>JAXDMI010001065.1:0-2802 GCA_034666145.1 Myxococcales bacterium
CCCGATCGCCGACGCCGGATGCTCCGGTGCGCTCATGGGTCACGTGGCTGTGCTTGCGGTCGCCATCGGGATCTTCGTCGGAACGCTCTCGCTGGGCCGCCAGACCGCGCCGTCGGCGTCGGGCGGAGCCCAAGCGGTGGTCACGCAGCTCCACACGCCGCTCGCTTCGGCAGCTCCGCAGCTCGACGTCGCTGGTCCGAACAAGGCGGCGTGATACAGAAGACAGCGTGATGCCGATCCGCTGGCCGCTGCGCGTAGGAACGATGGCAGCGCTCGCGGTCGTTTGCTCCGTTTGCTCCGTTTGCGTTGGCTGCTCGAGCCCCGGGTTCTCGTCCCACGGCTACGCGCCGCCTCCGGAGTCGCACAGCACGTCCGGCGCAAACACCGGCTTCACGACGCGAGGCAGCCAGGCTCCGCCGCCGGCCACGCACACGACCAAGTCGTCGCCGCCTCCCGCGCGTGGCTCTTCGGGAGCAGGCGGAGCAGGACCCGCGCCCACCGCTTCGGCTTCGTTCGGCCCTGCGCCGTCGCCGAATCCGTTGCCGCCTCCGCCGCCGCCGATGCCGTAGCCGACGCCGTAGCCGACGCGCGTCGGGTCCTGACGCGGCGCGCCGGATCGCGTATGGTCGCAACCCCATGGCGCCGCGCGAACGCCTCAAGACGCTCGACGAGTTCTCGCTCGCCGACCTCGAAGCGGTGCGGCTGCTCCTGCGCGGCGACTCCGTCATCGACTGGCATCGCCTGAACTTCAAGGATGCGGCCGAGATCAGCGACTTCATCTTCGCGCAGGAGTTCCATCCCGACGAGCCCGCCGATCGCGCGCGCATGAACGCCATCAAGGCGGAGGCGATCAGCTACCTGCGCCGGCACTTCGAGTACCCGATCCCGAAGCCGGTCGAGCAGGCCTCGATGGAGGACCTCTTCGAGCTCGCGACGCGCAACGGCCATCGTCAGACGTGCGCGTGCACCATCCTGAAGTGCATGCACATCATCCATCACCTGGATGGTCGCGAGCTGCTCTTCATGCTGCCGATGTCCGACCAGGAGATCTTCCACCTCGTCGAGGAGAAGGTCTATCGCGTGATCGGGAGCATGCTCGCCGAGGGCTTCCCCATCACCGAGTTCGTCGGCGGCCGGAAGAACAAGGACTCCCTCTACACGAAGCTCTTGTCGAAGCGCGAGGCAGTCTCGGCGCAGATCTTCGACAAGCTGCGCTTCCGCATCGTCACCCGCGAGCGCGACGACATCTTCCCGATCGTGCAGTTTCTCCAGAAGAAGCTGTTCCCGTTCAACTACGTCATCCCCAGCCAGAGCATCAATTCGATCTTCCAGTTCAAGCGCTACTGCCAGCAGCGCGAGCACCTCAAGTCGTATCTCGCGGACATGCAGGCGGGCGCCGACGAGGACTACACACCGAGCGACAACGTCTTCTCGGCCGACAACTACCGGGTCATCCACTTCGTGGTCGACATGCCGGTGCGCCTCCCGCGGAAGCTGCTCGAGCGCGCGCCGTCGAGCGCGTGGTCGCTCGGCCCGGTGGTCTTCGTGGTCTGCGAGTTCCAGGTCATCGACCGCGAGACCGAGCAGGCGAACGAGCAGGGCGAGGCGTCGCATGCAAAGTACAAGGATCGCCAGAAGAAGGCGGTCATCCGCCGACTCCAGCTCGGCATGCGCGAGATGAAGACCGCGGTGACGTCACCGAGGCCGCTGCGCGAAGAACCGCCGCCGCCGAGCGTGCGCAAGCCGCCGCCGGAGCCGCCGAGCACGCGGAAGCCGCCGGAGGGCGAACGGAAGCGTCCGGGCGGTCCGCGGTCGTCGCGCGGGTAGCGCTTCAGTCCGCGCGGATGAAGCGGATCATGACGGGCAGGAAGAAGATGAACGTCGCGACGACGAGCGCCGCGCAATTGATCGCCATGCCGAGGCGGAACGTCTTCGTGTCGTAGGCGCGCAGCGCGGCCTCGTAGAGCGGGACGTCCGGAGAGCGGCGGCGGCGAAGCGACTCGAGGTCGGTCCGCAGCTCGAGCTGCCGGAGGACGACACGCACCGCGTACATCGGGGCTTGCGTGATCTTCGACGGCGCGTCCGGGTACTTCGCGATCACCGCGGCCGCCGTCGGCTTCGGCGGGGGCAGCGGCGCCATCTGCGCCATCGGCGCCGAGTGCGGGCCGCGCTCGGAGCTCGGATCCTCGAGGCCGCTCGAGCTCGACGGCGCGGGCGGCGCGAACCCGTGATGCCCGCCCTCGCTCGGAGGCGCGGCGGGCGACGCAATGGGAGCGTGCGTACCCGAGACGTTCCGTGACGACGAAGGCGGCGCCGACGGGATGCCGCCCGCCGCGGGGTGCTGGCCGCTCTGGCCTGCGGCAGGATGCATCCCGCTCGTCCGGACGGCAGGGAGGCTGCCGCTCGATCGCGGCGGCGGCGGCGCCTGCCGCTGCGGCGCAGCGTCGAACGCGAGGTCCGGGACATCCATCGGCCCGGCCATCGAGCCCATCGAGCCCGTGGAGCCCGGAGCCTTCGACGACGCGGCCGGGGCCCTCGACATCGAGGCCGACGGTGCCCCCGACGGCTTGGCCGGCGCATGCGGCAGATCGAGCTCGAGCGCCTTGTTGGCTCCCGGGTCGTCGCTGCCGTAGAGGTCGTCGTCGAAATCGATGCCGTCGTTGCCGTAGGTCGACGGAGCGCCGCCTCCGACCTGGCCGCTCCCCTTTTCGAGATCGAGCGACCCGCTCGGCAGATCGTCGTCGTCGAAGTCGTCGTTCAGCGTGCGGCTCAAGCTCGTGTACCCCTGCCTTCGAGAATACC
>JAXDMI010001066.1:0-3657 GCA_034666145.1 Myxococcales bacterium
ATCCGCCTGGTCGTTCGCAGCAGACCGGGTCTTCTCCACCTCGAGGCGAGGCCTCGGCTTCAAGCTGTTCATGACGTGGCTCGTGCTCGTCGGAGTCTTGATCGCCCTCCGCACCGCCGGCGCGGCCTTCGACCAACCTACGGTTCAGCCGGCGTTGCTACCGCTGAACGAACCACGGGGGGAGCGCACTCCTCCGGGCCCTGGTGATCCGCGTCCTCGAGCCTCCCAGCGCTCGCGGCTTGCGCGGCGGCGCCGGGCACTGTAGATCGCTTGTCCCACTCAGGAGAGGTGACCGAGTGGCCGAAGGTACCCGCTTGCTAAGCGGGCGTCCGTCAAAAGCGGACCGCGGGTTCGAATCCCGCCCTCTCCGCTAGTACGCGCGCGTAACGGGACGATGCCGGCGCGCTGCCCCGTTCCGCACGCGTTCAGGAGCCTGAGGCGGTAGCCCGCATTCCCAGCTGCATCAGGAGCTCTTCCACTCCATCGTGGCCGATCGTCGTATCGCCCACCCGACGGAAGCCGCACTTCTCGAGCACGCGGATCGAGCCGACGTTTTGCGCCGCGACGAACGCATGGACGGGCCGGGTCTTCTCGTGATCCGCAACGAACGCTCGGAGCGCCGCGGTCGCGACGCCGCGCCCCCAGTATGAGCTTCCGATCCAGTAGCCGACGAGGCGGTTGTCATCTTGCTCCCAGCTCACGATGTTGCCGGCGACCTCGCCGTCGATGAGGATCGCCATCTTCTTCGCGCTCGGGCTGGCGAGTATTTTCGTGCGCCAATGCATCATGAAGCCGTCTCGGTCTCGAGCGGGGAAAGCCGCCATCCGGTTCGCTTCCGGTTCCCGTTGGTGCTCGAAGAGGATCGAGAGATCGTCCTCTGTAACGTTGCGCAACTCCATCCACCCTCGATTGTGTTTGCCCTGGACGATGGAATCGACGCGACGGGTGCGCAACGGCAATCGGCCGTATCGAGGAGAAGCTTCGCGAGTCGAGCGACAACGAACCGGCCGGCGCGAGCAGCGAGTCAGCCGGCTCGTTTTCCTCCGAGCGCGCTGAGGCAGCGACGAGGTGTCGCGTATGAGGCGAAGCGTCTCGTAAACCGAAATGTCATTCGCCTTTTCCGCTCATTTGCCACGTTGTGCATGCGCGCTCATGCCTCCAGGATGGGCTGGCGTTCTACCGGACGACCTTGCGGGTTCCAGTAGAGATCGTGGTCAGCCACCTCCAGGTGCGCGTGGCCCAGTAACCCTGAAGACGAGACGCGACGCGTCTCCGAAAGTGGTCACCATTACGCACCTCACGGCAACGATCGCGAAGTCCACTCTCTGCAAGACCGCACTCGGCTTTCTGTTCGTCTCGCTCGGCGCTGCGTGCGCAAGCTCTGACGGCGCTGCCTCGACGAACGACGAGAACACGGGTGATGTCGCGAGCGAAACGAGGGCGCTGACGCCAGGCGCCGTGGACCTTCGAACCGCCGGCAACTACGTGATCCTCGCGAAGAGCGGAGTCTCGACGGTTCCGCCCTCCGCCATCACCGGCGACCTCGCCGTCAGCCCCATCGCAGCAACCGCCGTCACCGGCTTCTCGTTGATCGCGAACGCTTCGAACGTGTTCTCGACGTCCTCGCAGGTCACCGGGCGCGTCTACGCGGCAGACTATGCCGTTCCTACGCCGTCCAACCTCACCACCGCCATCGGTGACATGCAGACTGCATTCACCGACGCCGCGAGCCGTGCGCCCAAGGCGACCGAGCTCGGCGCGGGCAACATCGGTGGCATGACGCTCACCCCGGGCGTCTACAAATGGGGCACGGGTCTCCTCATCCCCACGAACGTCACGCTGAGCGGCAGCTCGACGGGTGTCTGGATCTTCCAGATCGCCCAGAACCTGACCGTGGCGAGCGCGACGAAGATCCTCCTGAAGGGCGGCGCACTGCCGAAGAACATCTTCTGGCAGGTCTCCGGCCTCGTGGACATCGGCACGACCGCGCACCTCGAGGGTGTCGTTCTGACCCAGACCGCGATCGCGCTGCATACGGGCGCATCGATCAACGGCCGACTGCTCGCGCAGACCGCGGTCACGCTCGACAGCAGCACGGTGGTGCAGCCCGCGCGTTGAAGACGAGGGCGTCGCCCTGGGCTCAGAAGAACGTGTAGCCCAGGGTGCCGCCGATGATGTTCGTGGAGCTGCCCGCGAAATAGCGGTCGAAACGCATCGCGAGGATGAAGTAGCTCGCGTCGCAGCAGTGCCCGAACTGCAGAACCGCCTCCGGACCGAGCGATGCGCGCGTCGGCTCACCCTTCACGGCGAGGTCGATGGTCGTGCCGAGCCCTCCGCCGGCGCCGACCACCCAATCGCTCGGGTGATAGAGGAAGCGATAGCCGAAGCGCGTCAGGAAACCGCTGCCCTTCTGGCCGGCGATGACGGTCGGCTCGACGAGCGCGCGGTGATAGCGATAGTCGCGCACCGTGAACGAGCCGACGTGACGCGAGCACGTATAGGCGGGCCCGATCGGGATCGACCACGGCCACGCGATGACGACGACCGGCGCGTCCGCACGGAGCTGCGCGCCGACGTGCGGGATGGCGCTCGCGATCAGGAGATCGGCGGTCGAGCCCAGGCCGCTGACGAGCGGTCCCCACGGCGCTCCGAGCACGTTGTCGTCGTGCGGATACTCGTAGGGCGTGGCCGGCTGCGTCTTGCTCCACTCGGCGAGCTCGCGATCGTTCTTCGCGTGGAAAGCGCGGCATGCCTCGGGGCCGTCGGCGTAGTCGATCCTGTCCTCGGCGCTCGCGACGCTCTCGGTCGCGACGAGCAAGCCCGCGGGAGCGAGCGCACAGGAGACAGCGAGGAGAAGCACACGCGACGTGACGCGTGGCATGGAAGCCGTCCAGCGAGGCACGCGCCTACGCTAATGCATCGTCACTCGAAGCGGAACGACTTCCCGACTTGGACGACGTCGCCCTTGAACGCGGGGACCTTCGTCTTCTTGAACTCTTTGGCGATGCACTTGGCGACCGGCGTGCCCACCCACGGGCCCTTGTCGACGACCGCTTCGCTCGCGGCGCCCGCCGGCTCGAACTTCACCATGATGTGACCTTCGCCGCGCGGAGCGTTCGTGCTCTTGCACTTCGTGAGGTCGACCGAGGACAACGCGCTGGCTGCGGCCTGCTTGTCGAAGGGCGTCGCGTCCTCGGAGCTCGCCGGCTTCGGGTCCTTCGGCGGCGACTTCGGCTTCTTGGGACCCGCGCCTGCGCTACCCGCGATCGCGACGACGGCGAGTAGTAGAGCCGACGTCAGCAGGGCCTTCGAACCAGTCATGAACCTCGCTGTAGCAAGGCAGGTGCCGTCGCTTGCAACGTGCACGCATCGTCTGCTGCTGCGGAGAAGTCGAGTGTCAGCGTTCGCGAGACGGCGTGAGCAGTGACACCCTGGTGATTCGATCGTGGATCGATCGCCACCCAGTGCGGCCTTGTCCCCTCGCAGGCCGTGCGTCACAGTGAACGGGTGAAGCGCGCGCTGCCGATCGCGCTCGTCGTCTGCGCGCTCACGAGCGCGTGCGCGCACGAGACCCAACGGAGACCGGCGGAGGCTTCGAACGCTCCGGCGCCATCGACGTCGCCATTACCGCTCGCGCTTCCCGACACTGCATTTCAG